>JAAXIR010000100.1:7131-7772 GCA_012270265.1 Candidatus Poseidoniales archaeon | reverse complement strand
GTCTGGATATCCTTCCGGCCTTCGGAGCCGGAGACGTGGGTTCGAATCCTGCATCGCCCGCTCATTCTTCACATCACTGCGAAGCCTTTCCCAACCAAACTTGTACAGACTCTTCGCCCCATGTTTCAGTTTGTTGCAACGTCAATCCTGCCTGACTGAGCACATCTTGATCAATGTTGGATGGAACAGGGTCCTGGTGCACAACCTTGCTTTGAACCAGATAGAATTCATCCACTAGCCCTTCCTTGAGGAACGAATGGATGGTTGTTGGTCCTCCCTCGATGAGCAATCGTTGCTTTTCCATGTCGCCTAAGCGGTTGAGCAGAGGAAGCAAGCCATTGTAATCTGCTCCGATTTGTACTGTTTCGTGACCGTCCGTGTAGACAAGAGATTCTGGATTGGTTCGCTCTTGTGGGTCGAGAACGACTCGAAGCGGTTGACGTTCTGTCTCGATTCTACGAACGGTGAGAGAAGGATTGGCGCGTTCGATCGTTTCAGCTCCGACGAGGATTGCATCGCATTCTTTGCGCAAGCGATGAACTTCATCGAGACATGCTTCACTGGTGAAACGTTGTGCTTCTCAGCTTCGATCATCGACTGAACCGTTGGCATAAACGGCAATATTGACGTGAAAGATTGTT
>JAAXIR010000100.1:2396-7121 GCA_012270265.1 Candidatus Poseidoniales archaeon | reverse complement strand
CTCCTCTTGCGCGGCGTCCCAGGGGACGCGGTGGGCGGCTCCGCCCCGAGCCACGAGGGAACCGGGGGGACCACCGGCACGTTTGACGGTAACGATTGGGCGTCGATGTTCGCACCAGTGAAGGAACGGTTTCATTTGTTCAGCTGCAAGGTGTTCAAGGAGGCCTGATTGGACTGAAATTCCAGCCTCTTCGAGTACTTGGAAACCTTTGCCACGAACGGTTGGGTTTGGATCTGGATGAGCAACAATGACGTGCTTGACACCAGACCAGAGCAGTGCTTCGGTGCAAGGTGGTGTTCGACCGTAATGGTTGCATGGCTCCAACGTGACATAGGCTGTTGCTCCATTCGGAGACTTTCCTTTCGATTCAGCATCGTGGATGGCCATCTGTTCAGCATGCAGACCTCCAAGGTGGTCGTGCCATCCTTCTGCAATGACTTCACCGTCCTTGACCAGAACACAGCCGACCAACGGATTGGGAGCGACGCGACCACGACCACGTTCAGCAACGTCGAGAGCGCGTTGCATGAATGCCTCGTCTTCTTCAGTCCACATAGGGGGTCCTCATCGATGGCGAAAGGTATCGAGTTGATGAGTCTGTTCGTTCATCCATGGATACATTGAAACCGTGCAAGAATCAGGAAACCGTATGGTCAAGGCGCATTTTATCATCAATCCTGCAAGTCGGGACTTTCGCTGCGGTAAGGCTTGGCCAGGCATCAAAAAACGATTGATTGAGCGTGGATTTGAGGTCGTTGAACACATGACCGAACGGATTGGTCATGGTGCTGAACTCTCCCATCAGATTCGAACAGAGATCGAAGCGAGTGGTGAAGAAACGCCTCTTGTTGTTGCCGTTGGCGGTGATGGTATTGTCCACGAGGTTGCCTCAGGACTTCGAGGTTCGAGCATTCCACTCGGACAGATTCCTTTCGGTTCAGGAAACGATTGTTGCATTACTCATGGAATTCCGCGTAACGATCTCAACGCCGCACTGGACATTCTCGTGGAAGGCGTAGATCGAAGTTGTGGAGCTTGGCGACTCGAAGGTGTTGCAGCACCCACGCTCGATGGTTATCCAAGTCCACCTTCCAACGCTTGGGATGGAGATGCAAAGCACGATGGTCGAACCGTTCGCTGGGTGTTCCTTGAGTCGGATGCTGGTATTACATCAGCCATCAGTCGAGCGAAACTGCGTCGAGCAAAATGGATCAAAGGTCCAAAGAAGTACACTTATCTCGGCGTTACAACCATTCCGTTCTGGCCACGCAGGAAGGTCGAGATGACGTTGGACGATGGTGAGCCAACGATTCATGATTTGACCATGATGACGGTAACAACAGGCGAGACCTTCGGTGGAGGCTATCGCGTTGTTCCCAACATGTATCCAACCCGTAAGGATGGTTCCATCGTCCTGGCATATCGTTTGAGTCGATTGCAGATGCTTTCTCTCATGGGCCCTGTCAAGAAAGGAAAGCATGTCGGAAAGTGGGGGATTGAACAAATTGATGTCAATCGTGTCACGCTTCGACCAGTTGACAAGGATGGGAACCCTTCGGATGTTCCAGTTGGACATGCAACGTTCATCCAAGCCGATGGTGAACCGTTGTTGCAACTACCAGCGACATTGGAGTGGCATCAGGATCAAATCATTTTCAGAGGCGCAAAGGACGTCTCTTGGGCTTAGAAACTGAAGTCCGAGAATTCTTCCTCTTCATCGTTCCAGAACTCCTTCTGTTGCTGAGGTTCTGGTTCTGCTTCAGGCTCAGGTTCGGGCTCGGCCTGCTTTCGAACAGCTCTACGACGCCGAACCTTTGGCTTCTCAGCAGGTTCAGAGGATTTCGCTGGTCCTGATGATCGAGCGTTGGAGGATGGTACTGAAGTCGGAGCAGAGGAGACTGAACCTGAGACTGGAGCTCCTCCGCCGAAGGTTGAGGTCGGTGGAACGAACGGTTCACTCTCTTCGATTTGCTTCTCGACACGCTTTGCATCATCGGAGGCAACGACAGAACTTCCAGAACCGAAATCTGAACGTGAAGATGAGGAACTGGCACTACCAAGTGCACTATCGATTGAGAACGCACCGACCCCATCGTCTTCGTTCTTCTTTGATTTCTTTGGAGCGGGGTTGGGCTTTGATTCCGCTTTGGGTTTGGCTGGTCCGTCGTAGGATCCTTCTTTCTTTGCCTTCGCTACGTCCTTACGAACTTGCGCAGCCTTCTCTACACCTTCCTTTCCTAGGAGGGTCAGGGCAACGCTTCGAGCACTCATTCTCATTCGAAGCGAGGAATACATGTAGGCGCCAACTGCACCACCTGCACCAACAACAAGGAGGAACAGAATAAATCCGGTTCGACCGAGGAACGGTACGCTACCAAAGGTGTACTCATCCTCATGTTCACCGTCAAGGCTGACGACATTGTCAGCGAGTTCGATCTTGGTAACAAGGACATAGACTTGAGCAATGTTTTGATTTCCAGTTCGTGCAACACAATCCTGTGAAACTTGGACATCGTTCGGACCGCTCCAAATGCCTCCTACGGGTGAGCCACCGTTCTGGCTCTCGACGAGGTATCCGGTGATACGGACTGGCTGGTGGTACTTTCCGAGTGCAGCAACACCATCGTTGATGTTTTCAGAGGCAGGAATCAATCCCAGGACGAACCACTTGGTGTCCGATTCACTGTCGATTTTCTCTAGGTTGGCCGTACCTGCCCCCGTCTTTGGACCGACAGGGTCGCTCCAATCTTTGACTTCGACACGCTCACCTTGCCCCGATTGGAGGTTCTTCGCATCTGCAAACGACATGGAGTGAAGAGCGATAGCTGCTGCAGTTGCAAAGGCAACATCTTCATTCAACAGTTCCCCATTGTGCGACTCGTAGATTTGACTCGCACTCATGTATCCCTCGAATTTGATGGTTCCAGTCTGATCGGCGTTCACAGTTCCATCGGTACAACCGCGTTCATCGTATTGTGAATTTATGGTTTGACCGGACATTGAGGAGGTGAAGGTGAATGTACCATCGCCCTTGCGCTCAACGGAAATGTCGTCGCCCCAATCTGGCGCAACCGGTGCAAGACAACCTGCGAGGAGAATGGTGGATGCAAGAAGAATACCCAGCAACACTCGGCCCATATCCCGTTGAGAGGTCCTAGAGTTTGTGAATGCTTCTCTTGAAATGGATGGCGCGGAGAGAGGGATTTGAACCCCCGAGTCATAAGACACCGGATTTCAAATCCGGCGCAATACCTGGCTATGCGACCTCCGCAGTGCTTTGGCGACAACGCCCTCTATCAAACTCTTTTCCCTTGATTACTCAGATTTTGAGCGCAGGGAAATGGCAGCCATTGAGACGACTGCAACGGAGACGAGCAGCCCAACCGAAGGGATGCCTTCGGATTCATTCGAGATGATTCCTTCTCGCTCAGCGAGTTCGACAACATCTTCAACGAAATCAGAGGCGAGCCATGAATCGTCGACGTAGCGAACACGAGGCTTCTTGTCCTCATCGAGGATGTAGGTGTAAGCAAAATGCCCGACGGTGTACTCTGGTTCGGATTCAACAGGAATGCACGTGAGCATATCGTCTTCGGCCCATTCGTAGCCAGCATCGCACATGCAATGCGCTCGACTACCGGATCCCATAATCCATCCATGCCCGTTGCACTCACTGTCTTCAACGACAGCAAAGCCTGGGAGTGGAATGGCATCGTTACTTGTGTTGTTTGAAGCCCAGGCGATGGCCATGGGCTGATCGATTCCATCCATGCCTACCATGGAGTCTTCCCACTGTGCTGAGGTGTCGTTCCATGTGTGAAGTTCCCAGTACCAACTCCAGTCGGCTGGAGCAGAAACATTGTCGATGCTGTTCAGGAAGTGGCCAAATTGACTGTCCTGAATGTCAACGTCGATTTCAGCGCCATCAAAGGCACCTTGTGTGAGATGATACCCAGTGAATGTGGAAACATTCGTGAAGGATGTAGTATTGTCTGGGAAGACGACTTGAACGCTCGGTGTATCGCCCATCGGTGGCTCGAGAAGGCTCATGTTGGCACTGGTCGCATACCATGCGAGGTGGGTTTCCTCGAGGGCGTTCACGGAATCAACACCAACAGGGGAATCTTCCCAACGTTGTGTTGCCTCATCGAACAACTTGAGACTCCACCACCAACTCCAGTCGGCTGGTGAATCGTAGCCTTCGATACCGTTGACCATCGTACCGTATTGCGTGTCCGATGTATTGAGCGACCATCCTGCTTCAGCCGCTGCTGCAGAGGTCATGGTCATGCCCGTTGGAAGGTACATCAGTTCCTCAGCGGTCCCATCCGGTCGAACATAAACGACGCTCGAATCGTGAACCTGACCTTCCATATCGCTGACGTTGTCATCGTGTGCATCGATGACGTATTCTTCAGCATAGATAGCGAAGCGTGACCAGACGTCCTTGACATCCTCGGTTGGACCAGTGAGGTGAGGCCAATCAACCCCATGACGTTCCATGTATTCGGTCAGAACTTCAGGCGTGTCGTACTTTGGATCGAGGGTAACTGCAACAAAGCCTACATTGTCTTCCAATTCTTCCGGAAGCGTATCATGAACCAATTTGAGATTCTGGGTGATGACCGGACATACGTCAGGACAGCGTGTGAAAAAGAACGAGATGACCACGATTTCTTCTGTTGCATCCGATAGCTTGTATTCAGAATTGTTTTGATCGACCAA
>JAAXIR010000100.1:0-2296 GCA_012270265.1 Candidatus Poseidoniales archaeon | reverse complement strand
GAATCCCAGTTCGGTGTGCACCATCCAGGAAGTCCTGTAACACCTTCAGGGTTGGAAAGACCAATTCCCCAGAGCATGAGCAATACGAAGAGTGTTGGGAAGAGTGCTACTCGAAGATAGATTCGAGGATCGTCCCAAAGGTGCATGAAGAATGCACCAATGCCGAAGCCCTTGACGATTCCAACAACGATGAGGATTGCCCAGACCGCTGTAAGTGAAATCGGTGTATCGGTACCTGGCCACTCTTCGAAGAAGACTGCCCCAACTTCGAACAGTGTGAACAGCATCAGAATGATGAAGTTCCAAAAGTAAATGTCTTTGCCCATAATCAACTTGTGTTCGCCCATAATTTCACCTCAATACAGATAGAATGCTGGGAAGATAACAACCCAAGCCAAATCGACAAAGTGCCAGTAGAGACCGAAGTATTCGATTCCCTGTGCGTTCTCCTCGTCCCACTCAACCGTGTCGGCCTTGAAGATCATGTAGAGCATGACCAACAATCCAGCGAAGACGTGAACACCGTGTGCACCGGTTGCCACATAGAAGATCGAACCTTGTTCTGTTCCGACGGTGAAGCCTTCTGCAATGAGGTGACTCCACTCAACCAACTTGAGAACAATGAACATTGTACCCAATGCGAGGGTGATGATGAGGTAGTTGCGGATAGCTGCCTTCTTCGTTGGCATCATCTTGCCGAGCAAGCCACCAGGCGCCTTGTAATCGTGCGATTTGGCAACCTTGAGTGCTAGAACAATGGTGTACGAGGAAATAATCAACGCAAAGGTGTTGACAGCTCCGGGAAGCATTGTCCAGAAGTCACCCGTTCCAGCAGCACCACCTGGTCGGAGGTAATCCGATGCGGTCATGACCACGGATTCACCTTCAGCAAGGGTACACTTGCCATCATCGAGCGCCCACTTTGTGCACCACTCGGTACGCATACGTAGGTAGGATGAGAAGAAGGTCGCGAAGACCATAACTTCAGACATCAAGAAGACCCAGATACCCGCCTTGCGGATGTGTTGTCCAGCAAACGGATCGGATGTTGCAAGTTGCTCACCGTAGCCGTTGAACGGTAGGTCCTCTCGCCACCAGTTGGCAATACCAACGGTGACGACCGTCAATCCAATCATCGAAACAGAGAGGTCAGCGATGGTTCCCTTGGCGCTTCCCATCATCAGACCATGCAGGCCGTCAGCGAAGTCTGGGAATCCGAGAAGGAACAACAGACAACCGAAGGAGAAGATGATCGGCGAAGCGGAACCGTGGTGTTCGTGGTCTTCGTGACCGTGGTGGTCATCGTGATGCTCATCAGGTCGTGAGGAATTCATGATTCCACTGATGACCAAGAAGGCTGTGAAAATGATTCCAACAAAGAGAATCGCCAATCCAGCAACTCGGTAGGTAAGGTAGGAGAGATGTGCATCAATCTCGTGATGATGGGCTTCTTCCTTGGCCTTGTAGAGATCAGCATTCTTGTCATCGCTTTGGATTTCACCAGCGTCGACGGCGTCCTGCCATTCTTTCTTGGCCTCGTAATAGTGGTCTTCTTCGTCTTCCCAGGTGTGATGCTTCATATCAGCAACAACAACACCGAGGCCGATGTAGGAGACAACGGCAAAACCGAGAATCATACCTGCCATGATCAGAGCACGCATCCAGACAGCGTTCTTGACGTCGCTGCCGCCTCCTCCGCCCATCAAATCTCCTCCCCTGAGGTGGAGAGTACAGCACTCACCACAGTGGATTTCTTGGCTGCATCACCTTTCTTTTTGCCTTTCCACAACTTCTCTTTCATCGAGTCTTCGGCATGGTGGCCGTAGATTTCGTTCATGTCACGCTGTGTAGGAATGACGTGGAAGGAAGGTGTTGGTGGTGGCGAAGTGGTGGACCACTCGAGCGACCATCCGCCCCATGGGTCCTTGCCAGCCTTCTCGCCGTTCTTTCCGGAGTAGATGATGTTCCAAACCAAGAGGAGTTGGCTCAATCCGAAGATGAAGGCGAAGATGGAGATGGCCATGTTGTACTCGGCAAAGCCACTCTCAACGGTGTAGGAGTGTGTTCGACGAGGCATACCTTGGATACCAAGAGCGTGCATTGGCCAGAAGGCAGCGTTGTAGGAAGCAAATCCAATCAAGAAGTGCCAGAGACCGAGCGTCTCGTTGAGCTTACGTCCAGTCGCCTTCGGGTACCAGTAGTAGACACCAGAGAACAGTGCGAACACCGTACCGCCGATGAACACGTAGTGGAAGTGAGCGACGACGAAGTAGGAATCGTGGAAGTGTGTGTCAAG
>JAAXIR010000257.1:6417-7788 GCA_012270265.1 Candidatus Poseidoniales archaeon | reverse complement strand
TGGACGACCAAGAACTTCGACCATATTTTTTGGACGTACGTCTGTGATTTGGCGCAAACGAGAGCCTTGGCCGCCGGCCATGATGATGCCAAGCATGCTGATCAGCGTCGACGACGACCAGCCGACATATCGATTCGGCCCATCTTCTTCTTCTTTCCACCACGACGTGGTGTTGCTGTAGCTGTGGTTTCTTCCTGACCCATTCCACCGAAGGTAAGTGTTCCTTCACTAAGGAGACTGGAAATCAATTCTTCAGCAACTTCTTCAGATTCAGCACCCGTTTTGAGACTCTTTGTAACAGCATTGTTGTGCTCAGTCATCCATGACTTGCGTTCTTCACGAGCCATGTTCAATTCATCTCGAACCTTGTTGACGTCAGCCATCATCTCATCGATCTTAGCATGCGCATCGTCTGCCTTTGCACGGAGTGCGACATACTCATTGTGGTGTCGGTCACCCTCTGCTTTGAGGAAGTCGCGGTGAGCAAACGCTTCATCGACTTCCTTGGATTTTTCATCAGCACGACCAACAGCTTCGAGCATTGCTTGGTGAGCAGCATCGGCTTCAGCCTTGAGCGTCTTGATTGCGGAGTCGAGGTCATCAAGGTCGACAGCAACCAACTCAAAGGCTTCAACATCAGGCGCTAATTCCTGGATACGTCGGTGCATGAGTTTGATTTTCTCCATTGTTTCTTTTTCCTTCTTTGGACCCATGGCAGAGGTATTGTAGAGATTCTCGAGTTGGGCAACATCTCGCTTCAATTGTGCGTGTTCTGCTGTTGCACTCTTCTTTTCGCTCTTTTCTCCACGGCGTCCTTTGGCTTGACCAATGACCGACTTGATTTGATCCTGAATGGCGTTTCGCTTTTCCTTGAATATTCGAACCTCTGAGCGAATGGCCTTGACTTCAGCAAGGACAACATCGACCTTTTCACGGTGTTCTTTGTACTGCGCTTGAACAGCGTTGCGTTGCTCAGCAGCAGAACGAGCATCTGAACTGAAATTGTTACGAACATCTCGCAACTTGCGTACCTTTGCTTCCATAGCATGCAAGCGGTCTCTCAACTCTGCATCAGGGCGTTCGTCTGCTTGGTCTTTCGAACCCAACATACCACTGCGTAGTGGTTTTGCATTTCAAACCTATGGCTTGAATAAACCTGTTCAGACGTTGAAAATTTCCAACAACTCAAGGACAGTTCCTAGAGCGATGACAAGCGAACCGAGCAACTGTGCAGACAAAGTGACAAGCCGGCGCAAACGAGTGCGGAATTCATTGCGAACGTTGACATTGCTTTGACGACCGATGAGAAGATCAACACTGACTTCTTCCAGACGTACGTAAACTGTGGCTTCACCAAACCCCTCTGGAAGG
>JAAXIR010000257.1:0-6407 GCA_012270265.1 Candidatus Poseidoniales archaeon | reverse complement strand
TTCCCGTCCCTTTGTCATTTTCAAAGTTTGGATTTTGTTACTATTGCTAGTGCATGAATTGGTTTGAATAAGCAAAGTTATCCATTTAATTTATGTATTGATCAAGGTTCATGTCCAAAGGAACATCTTCGTTTCCTTCACCGGCGACGGGTAGAGAGTCACTCGACCACCACATCGCTGTGCCGGGCTCAAGGTCGTAGCGCATTGCAATTTGATTCGGACGGAAATCTGGAGATTGGACCCTGAACACAACAGTTCGACTCTTCTTCGAAAGGTTGTGCATGAAAACGAAGAGATTGGCTCGCTTGGTCACAACGTTCTCCAAATCGACTTCAAAGACCAAATCCTTGAGGGCGGGTGAACGTCCAAACTCCATGTCTTGCTCGATTCTGTCAATAAGGCGGAAGAAGGCAGGACATTGCTGTTGAGCGTGCTCGATCAGTTCAAGCCAGAGTTCCAATCCAAACGATTCATCCTCGAGTAGAAGAACTGCACCGTCTTCTTTGAGCACTTCCTCAAGTTCCAGGCGAACGGTCTTCGAATCGAGGCCGTTGTAGTGGCGATACAAGGTCATGAGAACCTTTTCACGAGCGTAATCATGTTTGACACCTCGCTTAACGTGACTCTGTACGTTTCGCATCAATTCGTCGTATTTGGAGCGGAGCAATGGATCGAGGTGGGTCCGAATCATATCATCAAAGACACCTTCTAAGGTCGAGGGATGAACAGGTGCTTCAAACGCATCAAGCAATCCGGATTTGTGAACCATGTTGAATCGATGTTCTCGTGTGGTCATGTGGAAGCCAACAGCAAGCAGGAGCATTCCCCATGATGCGATGAAGACATTTTCGCCCAAGGACGTGTGGAGACCAAGAAGCAACACAGCCCCAAGACCGATACAAGCGAGAAGAACCGTTGAGAATGAGAGAGAATGCATTCGAAGTTGTCGATGAATTCGATGGGCCATACCATCGTAACCATGCAAAGCCTCAATGCTTTGATGACGCTTCTCGGAGGCTTCTACCTCAAGCCTGAATGCGGAATAGGAAAGGGCGATTCTGTACCGATGAATACCGAGAGCGAGCAACCACCCAATCCCCACGACTGTCCCTAGAAGGAGCAGAGTCGAGCTGAAGGATTGTCCGAGAGAGGGCTCGATACTCGATTCCCACCAGTTCGGGTCGGTCCCTTCGTAGGCCCATGAACCGATGAGAATAAACAAAGCGAACGCAGGAAGAAGCAGAGTTAAGCGCAAGCCGAGTGAAATCAATTGATTGTCAATGGAGAGCAAGACACGCTCTCGCTCGAACAATGAAGAAGCGATGTCATCGCTTGATGCTTCGACGGCCGTCTCGCTCACACATTGACGTCGATGCTGCAACTCAAAAGCATTCGGGGACAAACGGAGCAAATTCCGCACTTCTTGACTCAACAGCGCTTCACGATGATGTTCTCGGCAATGTCTGCCGTCAGCAACAACTCGTTTCCATCCACTTTGAACGTGTTGTTCCCGTGAGCAGTAATTGTATTGTTCAACGACAGAGAGGCACCGAGGAGGGATTGCAACGTATCGGAGAGAAGGAGAGCTTGAATCGTTCCTGATTCATTCGAGGCGAGTTGCGAGAGTGGCACATGCGTTTCGATGAACGACTGCACACGCTGTTCAAGATGGTCTCCTGACCTCGGAATCTCTCGACCAGATGGATCCAACATCGGATTGCCGAGGAGTACAGTGAGTGCGACTTCCAGATCATCATCGATGGCGTGCTCGAGTCGACAGGCTGTTTCATGCATGTTTCCATCGAATGGAATGCGATCCAAGAGGACTTCAGCAAGTCGATGACGTCGTTTCATCATTCGACCGTGCTCAAGCCCTTTTTGTGTCAACTTCGCTCCCTTGTAGCGCTGGTAATCGATGTAGCCTTTCCCAGAAAGCCTCTGAATCATTTCAGTTGCTGATGCAGGAGAGACCCCCAATCGTTCCGCCAAATCCCCAGTACGAACACGGGATGAAGCGTCGTGTTCGTAGAACTCATACATGGTCTCGAGGTACTCGTCTTCAAATTCTTGAAAGTGCCCCGCCATGATTGACGCTTGGCGTCCTAAAATTCAAGGGTTTCTCTGCGCCTTAGGCGGCAGAAAACACATTCGAGCATGAAGGGCAACGAACTGAACCCTTGTAGGAGGACGGTACGCGAAGTTTTGAGGAACACTGTGGGCATGCAATCTCAATTTTCTTCTCAACAGGTTTCTCCTCAACAACCTCATCGTCAATCGAATCAAGCTCATCATCCAGATCAACCGATGGTTCAGCCTCTACTTCGAATTTCTCTGAGCAATCAGGACATCGAACGGTTCCAGAATAATCACCAGGGATGCGCAATGTGCGGTCGCACGAGGGACAGGACCGTTCCACAGGCTCAGTATCTTTCTTTTCTGGCTTGGGAGCAGCCTTCTTCTTTACTGACTTCTTTTCAACCGAAGAGGCATCTCCAGAGCCTCGGCGTAGATGCAGTACAAAGATGACACATGCTGCGATAGCAATTCCACCACCGATGGCAACGAACGGTACGTCCATGGAGGTCTCCTCGACGACCTCCTCGTTGACAAGCACGCTTTGTTCATCTTCGATTACAAACGAATTGTAACGCCATTCTGCCGTCAACAACATCTCGTTCACATATGGCGTCGTGAAGATGAAGTCAACGTTGCGAGAGGAACTCGCTTGCAGCGGGTCCGTTGACACTTCTCCGAGCAAAAGACCCGTGCTGTCGGTCAGATACAAAACGCCAGATGGACCTTCAACCGAGGCCGTATTCTGCAGCATAACCGTCACCGTTACTTGCTGACCTTGGATAGGTTGACGAGGAAGCGTAATTGGATCAATTTGGAGGGAATATTCTGCTTCAATCGTTTCAAATGTCGCTGTTGCAATGTAACTGTTCGTTGATGCAACCCAGCCTACTGGTTCCATTCGAACGAGAACAGTATCTCCTGGGACGTCACCGAGGGTTGTTTGACCAGTGACTGTACCCGAACCAAGCGTTACGATTTGTTCATTGAGGTAGACATCAGTACCTGAGAGACGGTATCCATACCGAAGTTTGACATCACGGTCCACACCGTTGGTGATCGAAGCATTCCAATTGAGAACCAGTCCAGTAGAAGCCTGTTCAACATCGACCTCAACAAACATCGCTTGAGAAGCAAGCACTGTGAATGATACTGAGCCGGCAAGATTCTCAAGCACAATCCCGTTGGTTGAAACGATGCTCCAGTTGTAGGTATGTTCGCCTGCTGAAAGGTCTTCAAAATCAAGTTGAAGTTCACCAGCTGCACCTGCTGCTAAGTTGATTGGGTCACTGTTGTATTCTGTCCCATGATGCACAACCTGGAGTGTTGCAGACCCCTCAGCATCCCCTTGGTTGCGAAGAATAAACGAGGTCTCCAAATCGTCCCCTTCGTGCCAAGGACCACCTATCAACGAAAATCCGCTCGAACCTGCTTCATCGAAGATTGCAGAAGGCAACCCTTCCAAAGAGTAGGGAATAGGCGAAGGCGTCGTTTGATTACGATCGTTTCCGTACAGGCATTCGAGAACACCAGGACGTGCGAAAATCTCCAGTGACTCCACAACGGTTTGACCGATTTCTACAGAAAGCGTCTCATTGAAGGCTTCCTCACCGAGGAAGGTACATACCAATATCCCGTCGAACGCCCGCTCTCCGTTTGCATTGGTCGAAGTGAGATTGAATTGAATCAAATCCCCTGCGAGATAAGTCTCCGTTGTCAGTTCAAAGTCAAGCTGAACATTCGGCAGTGCAGGCGGGCCGACTTGGATGGAGTCGTTTTGTTCGATACTCGTGTCGTTGATGGACATTTCAACTTCAAGTTCGCCTTCAACAACATCGGTGGATGATAGATACACCAACACTTCAGTGCTCATTGCATCGATGGAAACACCCTCGAAAAACACGGTTTCGTTCCATGTGGCTTGACGAATTTCGACCGTAACGGATGCTGTTTGAGCATTGGTTCCAATATTCTCCACGGGTATTTCGAGGTGGAGGCGATCGCCTTGGCGAACCGTTGCATTCGAAGTCAATACTGCGTTTTCATCTGCTCCAGAGTAGGTGAGTGAATTGACACCAACGAATTGAACATCGACAGGCCCGTTTGCTTGTGCTGATGGGATTGTCAGCATCGCACAGAGGAGCATGACAAATAGAACAGTGGCTTGTATACGACAACCACGCTGTTCCATATTCGTTCTCAAACATTGGAGGTTTTTGAGCATGATGTTGAACAAAGGCATGACGGGAGGTTTATTGGTGGTTGCAGGGTGGGGCCAATACATGACGCCTGAGGAACTCTTGGCCATCACTCCAGAGTTTCTAGGCAAAGCCATCCTTCACCGTAGAGAACGGCTCGCTGGAGAGATACCGGAACAACTCGATGCTCGTAGCGATGAACTCACAGAAGCAGCGGCTATGGCACGCTCTGCAAAGGCGAAGCGTGATGATGTCAACAAGAAGGTCGCTTCACTGAAAAAAGAAAGAAATGATGCTCAAGCAAAAGCGAAGAAACTCTTCATCGAAGCCAACGCCATCCGTGAATCGATTCCACAGCAAAAGGGAGACACAGTCCCAGAACCTGAGTGGGCAAAAGATCGTTTGCAACAACGCTTGGATGCCTTGGATCTATCACTCCAAACAAACTGGGGTACGCACGTTGATGAGCGAACAACATTGAACGAGATGAAGAATCTCATCCGAGCGCACGAAGAGTGGGTAGACTCCAGGAAAGAGAAGTTTGCTGAAATCAACAACATGAAAGAATTGAGAGAGAAGGCCAAACAACTTCTCGAAACAGCCGACAAGGCTCACCAAGCGATGGTTCAACTGCACGATGAGAATCAAATCTTCCACGACACATACATCGAAAACGAACGGAAGAGAAAGCATGCCGATGCAAGGACCACTCGCCTTGCACAAGCACTCGATGAAAGCCAGCAAGGGATTGACTTCTGGAGCAACTGCATTGAGCATGGATTCCATGAACTGATGTTGGACGCGCAACGCGTTCGAGAAGGCGGTAAATCGACGCGTGCTCTTGCTCGCGAGCGTCGTGAACAACAAGAACAAGGTGGTGAAGAAGAATGAGTGTTTGCACCACCACTGGACTTTCAAAAGAGCAACAAGAGCGTTGGTCACACCTTTACAGGCACCTCGTCGAAGACATCGAAATTCCTGATGTCTCTTCGACCGATGAATCACAAATCCAAGCTCTTGATGCAGAACTATCCAGTTTAATCAAAAAGATTGGCGATGCAAAAGCAAAGAGTAGAGAATCACTTACTAAGCACCTCAAGAGCCTCTTATTCCGCAGATTCGGAAAAAATGCTGTCGTCGAAGCGTTTGGCTCAAGTGTAACGAATCTCTCCATCGGAACAGGCGACCTTGACCTCTGTTTGTCGTTCAAAAACAAGCCTCCACAAAAAGTATTGAGGAAGTTGTCAGGACTGTTCCATGAAGAGGGGATGGAGAACATCCAAGTGATTCCAAAAGCACGCATTCCAATCATCAAATTCAGAGATCCACGCTCAGGTCTTGATGTGGACATTTCCCTCGACAACAAACTCGCCATTCACAATTCAATGATGCTGAAGTCCTACGCACAGGAGGAACGCCTGCAGCGGCTAATCCAGATGGTCAAATACTGGGCAAGTCGCAGAGGCATCAACAATGCCTTTGAGGGAACGCTCTCGTCCTATGCCTGGACTTTACTCAGTATTCAACATGCACAACTGGTCCAACCTCCACTTGCTCCAAACAGGCAAGAGGACGTTGATTCGAATCCACTCAGCTTCAAAGGAACGACGTACGATGTGGGCTACAGCGATGAGCATTATGCAACAGAAAACAACCAATCCCTTGCTTCATTGTTGATTTCGTTCTTTGACCGATTCGCAACACGGTGGGATTGGGAGAACATGGTTGTCTCCGTCCGAAGCGGTGAGGCTTTGTCGACCAAGGCAAAGAAGTGGCAGCACACAGGCCCCCTCCCGCTCGAGGTTGTAACAGGGGCAGATGACGGATGGATGGAACACGTCATGCCGATTGAGGATCCGTTCAATCACGAGCACGACCTTTCCCGTGTCGTCCGTGATGAAGGCGCTATGACGATGCAAAATGAATTCATGCGTATCATCGAATTGCTCTCCAAGGGATCCTCTTGGAAGGACATCTGTGAACCAGTCATGGACATCGAAGAGGAACCCAGCGATCTCTTCCACGATTTGAGAAGCACCTATCCCGGTGAAATATCAACACGACTTGAGCAACTTCGAGCGGAACTCGAAGTTGTTGAATCCCAAATTCGTGCACTTGTTGAAGAACGCCAGCATT
>JAAXIR010000263.1 GCA_012270265.1 Candidatus Poseidoniales archaeon | reverse complement strand
GGACGAGGTACTGCACGAGACCGGATTGATCTGCTCCTTGACCCGGACTCCTTTGTCGAAGTAGATACGTTCGTTACCCATCGAACGAAAGACCACAATATGTTCCTTCACCAAACGCTAGGCGATGGGGTCGTTACAGGCCATGGAACCATAGAAGGCCGTCGAGTCTACTGTTTTGCTCAAGATTTCAGCGTGCACGGCGGTTCAATGGGTGAAATGCATGCGAAGAAAATCGCCAAACTTGTCGAAATGGCAGAACGCTCCAAAACACCCCTTGTTTGCGTTTGGGATGGTGGAGGACAACGAGCCCACGACGGTATTGACGCATTGGCAGGGACAGGCGAATTGCTAGACCGTTTGGTCCAAAGCAGTGGAAGAGTGCCCGTCATCAGCCTCGTCTTGGGACCGGTTGTTGGTGTATCTGCCTTGGCAGCGAGTCTCTCTGATTTCACCATCTTGGGAGAGGAACACGGCCAACTGTTCCTCTCATCGCCATTGGAAACTCCCGAAGTTCAACGCGGTGAAGTCGACGCTGCTGGTCTTGGTGGAGCGAACCTTCACGCATCCCGATCGGGTATTGCATGTTTGGTTGCTGACGATGAGGATGATGCGTTCTTTTTGGTTCAGGAAATTCTCTCGTATCTTCCCGATCACAACGATGCTGAACCACCACATGTTCCTACGGAAGACCCGATTGATCGCAGCAACGACGAGCTTGAAACGCTCGTCCCAGACAATCCGAACCGACCGTACAACATGGTGAGTGTTGTTGAGGAAGTTGTTGACGATGGCGCAGTCCTCGAGGGGTGCCCAAATTAGGCTGAAACCAGCATCAAGGGATTTGCGCGTGTTGAGGGACGTAGCATCGGCGTCGTAGGAAATCAGCCAAACGTCCTCGCTGGCTGTTTGGACATTGACGCCTCAATCAAAGCTGCACGATTTATCCGACTTTGCGATGCCTTCAACATCCCACTCGTCACGTTCGAGGATGTTCCTGGCTTCCTTCCAGGCGTTGTCCAGGAATGGGGTGGCATCATTCGACACGGTGCTAAACTCCTATTCGCATATGCAGAAGCAACCGTTCCGAAACTTACACTCGTCACTCGAAAGGCCTACGGCGGCGCTTATCTTGCAATGTCATGCAAGCACCTGCAAAGCGATTACAACGTTGCATGGCCAACTGCTGAACTCGCCGTTATGGGAGCAGAGGGAGCTGTAAATATCATTCACCGACGGGAGATTAATGCTGTCGAAGACGACCAAAAGGAAGAAGTTCGACAGCGACTAGTTGAAGAGTACAAAGCGAAGTTTGGCGATCCATATGTCGCTGCACGAAACGGCTGGCTTGACGATGTCATCGAACCGACAGAAAGCAGGTTACGCCTCTGTCGAGCATTGGCCCTCATCCGTTCAACGCGAGAGTGGAGACATGCAAAGAAAAACGGGAACATTCCACTATGATTGGTTGACCTTTGCTTCTGCACGTGCTAGCAATCCACCCGATGATGCTTCAGGAACAGGTTTCTGAGGTGGCTTTCTGAATTGAAGCAATAGCCAACCAACGATCGCCACAAGTGGAACAATGATGATGGCTGCAACAAAGGTGCCACTGGGACTTGACTCCGAATCGTCACCATCACCGATATTTGTGGAAGTTGTATCTTCAATTCGAATGGAATTCAATCGGACCACAACATTTGGAAATTCTGAATCACGTGCAATGATGTCTATGTTGACAATCGATCCGGGCTCGAAAGCGATGGTGTTGATTTCCACGCAAGCACCCATCTCGCTGCATTCCCGGGAGCCATTCGATTTGGCTCCAGTGATTTGGATTTCGACATCCATTTCGTCACCATCAGCATCGTACCAATCCCATGCCACACGCAGAGTGGATGCATCTAGAGACGATGCGGAAGCATTGCTAATCGTAGGCTGATCAGGCATTGGTTCAATGCTCACATTGAGCAATTTCGAATATGTCGTCGTTCCGTCAGTGACGTTCAACCACCACATTTCATCCGTACCCCACGTGTCCAATAGTGCAGAGAGAAGGAGTTCTTGTCCAGATACGGCGGCTGCAACAATGGATTCACCGCTCGGTTCAACCGTCCATGTCAAGACATCGCCATCAACATCCGATGCGAATTCGGAGAGGTCGATGAGTAAGGTTTCTTCTTCTTGCATCGAAACCGACCATGCGGTCTCATCAACAACAAAGTCGTCGTCCACTGCCTCGATACGAAGTGGGACGTCTGCGATGATTGGAGGATTGAATCCATCCGATATGGACAGTTGGAGGACTTCAGCACCGTTTGCATCAGGAAGGGGTGTGAATTCGATAATGGGTAAATCGCCGGATACACTCCACGAGACTGCATCTCCGGTTCCCTGAGGCGCTCCGTTGATGAGCACTGTCAACGGTTGTTGTTCTGGGTCGAAGAAGTAATTCTCATAATTGAGGTACAAGGAAGCACCATCCTCAACCAACGTTTGTTGTTCAATGGTTGAAAGCTGAATAATCGGGTCATTGACGGGCAAGATGCTCGCATTCAGCGTCACGTTTGCTTGATCGATAATGTCTCCTTCTGCTTCCAGAACGAGATTGAGCTTTGTCGTTCCATCCCATTCTTCATCGACGGAGTGGTACAGCGTGAGCGATGAACTATCGGGACTGATACTGACCGTAAAGTGCGATTCATTTTCGAGAAGCGTGGCATCCATGATGCGAATGATTTGCCCATCAGGATCGCTTGCAACATCCGATGCGTTGAGGACGACCGAACCTCGCTGCGGGACGAGAAGTTCAGGTAATGGATCTTCGAATTCAATCGGATCGTTTGTACGATTGAAATCAAAACTTGCAAATCCAGTCCCACCCTCGACGGCAACGACCAATCTCAGTTCATGTTGACCAGGAGAGATTCCTTCCATTGGCACTGTGCAGAAAACATTGTCATTGGAAATCGTTGCTTGGTATACGGTCGTGTTGTCCAGCAGACAATGAGCCTCGACGGTCCACATCGAAGGTAAATCGGCGTACACATCGCCGTTTCTCATGGACCAAATCGCTTCAAAGGTTGCGTCATCCTGTGGCCCGAAAACCGTTCCATTAAGGCTCGTGACGTTGGAGATTCGAATCAGTTTTGCATCATCCAACAACTCATCCACGTAGCCATTCGAATCCGATGATGAGTAGAGATTGTTCTCTCGATTAAAGGCCTCTCGAAACTTGGAATGGTCACCACGCAACGTCAAATCGAAGTAAGGCAAAATATGCTCCATAGCATGGTCGATTTGTTCCTCTTGTGTTAAGGATGCATCACCATCGTTGAAGTCTTCCAGGAACGATGATGTATCTTGATACTGATAGTGGTTGGCTCCCAGTGAGTGAAGGATTTGCCATGCGAGTCCGTCAACATTCTCCAACACAGGAATGACGTTCTCCGTTGCCGGGGCAACCTCATCAGCGCTTCCCGTGATGTACAATGCTATGTTCGGCATGGCTCCACTTGTGACCATTGGATCTTGAACTGAATCAACTTGCATAGCAAGTCCGACCAATGCACGAGGTGGTTGCAACATTTCATCAGCAACCAAATTATCCCAGTTGATGTAGACGTTGGAAGCCCAAACTGCACCGTATCCATGACCAATGAGACCCCAGTGTTGCTCGTCGACCGAACCGTACATGCCCAGAACAACATCGTTGGTTTGATTGGCTTGATTCATCCAAGACTGGACATCGAGTATGGCACCAATCAGGCTTTGCCAAGTTGGATTTGTTTCGCCATTGATTTCAGTATGGATGTAAACCATGGTACCGCGCTGAGCGATTCGTGTTGAAATGAGCATGTAGTTGTCAGGAGATTCATTCTCGTCAATGAGGAGCAAGACCCATGGAAACGGTCCATTTCCGGCCATTTCTTGTCCTTCACCGCTGTTGAGAGCAGGGTAGACCAATCGGTGTTCTTCTTCGAACGTACCGCCCTGCTGAGCGAAGTCGACGTAACCGACTGGAAAATCAACGCCTGTGTGTGATGGCTGGAAGTTTTGATCTTCTTCAGGAACTGCTGCCGTATTCGAAATCGTTGAGAGAAGGAGCAAACAAACGAGGGCAAGCTCTCTCGCTCGAATGCAGGCCGGTCCTTGGTGAGACATTGTACTGTTGCGTGAATTTGGGTCAATTTTGTTCCAATTTACATTCAACAATGACCAACCATGTCAGCAGTTGTTCAAGGGTCGGTAGCTGGTCTGAGAAATGTGGCGTCCACACACCGCGCCAGCATTCAAGATGTTGTGCTGCAAGCATCCATCGCCCATCAATGGTGTCGCTGACTGTCGAGAGATACTCTATCCGTTCATCGACTGAACCACTCAATGGGGCATAAACTGGATTCAATCGAACGGTTCCGGCTAAGGCTTGCTCGGACGATCCATCGGTATCGATGACCAAATCAAAAACGACCTCGTCCGACGGCTTTGTATTCACAAGGGTTGCGGGAAGCTGTCGTTTTCCACCAATTGAAACAATTCGCCCCCCATGCTTCATCCATGCCGAAGCGATGGAGCGAGCTGCTCCCCCTCCGCCATTGACGCCTAGAGTAGCACCGTTCGCTGCATCGATACCGAATTGCGAAGCCACATGGACGACACCTTCCCCATCGGTCGTAGCGCAATACCACCCTTGTCCATCGTAGCGAAGAGCATTGACCGATAGAATGTCCAATGCCTCATCAATGGGCGTGAATACCATACTCTGTATCTGATGCTTAAGCGGTGAAGTAAGGTTGATCCATACTTCATTCGAAGAGGATCGATCTGGAACCGAAGCATTCTTGATTCGTCGTGAGGTTGGTTGAAGTCTTGGAAGGAACCTTGCATCTGCTTCAAGTTCAATCACATCCATTGCTTCGCTCATGAGATGTGTTTGGAGCGATCTTAGCTTTTGTCTGGCTGGCTTCCATATGGGTTGGTGCTTATCGTGCTCGATGTACGCCCAACCTAGAACCTCGTCGATGTGGTCTGCTTCCAAGATTGTAACAGAGGACACATCAAGTTCAGAGAAGCATCCTTGTGACCGGAGGTGGGCAAGAACGAGGTTAAACAAAACTGGTGAGAGAGAATGGTCGATTGGAGAGCCGCCGACAGCGTATCTCAAACCGAACATAGCCTTACTGTGCAGTCATTGTTCATGAACGTCTGCTTACAGCATCTTGGCAGAATATAGAAAATGCAGGCCATGTATTCAAAAAGAAGGCCGTTGTCCTACTATCATGGCCGCAGCAGAACGTGGGTCTTTTCTCTGGATGATGTTTGCAATTACGCAAGTGTTTCTTTCGATCAAACTTGTAGGTGAAGTCGAAGGTTGGATTACAACGCTCTTTGGCGGTGGTGCAGCTGCCGCATTTATGCTCGCATTGATTGTTTTCAGGCAAGAACAACGTGACCTCTTGCTCAACCCACTCAAGATGAGTCGTGAAGTTCACGACGATGCCATCAAGGGCCAAGGCAAAGGTGTCGGATTCGGCGTTGGCCTCTGGGTCGTTTCCTTGATTTTCTTGCTCGCTGCAGTCTGAAACTTGGGCGAACAGCATGATTCCAGTCGATCCAGGAACGGTCACAACGATTCGCGCTCTCGATGAAGGTTCAGAGGAACTCTTCGGTGGATTCTGGCCGTTCATTCGTCGTACTTTGATGCTGTTTCTGCCCCTTTGGGTTTGGCTGTTGATGTGGGCCGCAGACATGCCAAACATTCTTTCAGCATTGGTTGCAGGCCTCTCGTTGTCAATTATTGTCGCAATAGAACGCTACAAATTGCGTCAAATAGCAGGAAAAGACAATTAATGACTATCGGTTGATGATAACCATGACCTTGTTTGAAATGATAACTGAGTTTGTTGGAATCGAGGCACCTTCACTGATGGAAATCATCTTTGTGAGCTGCGCGGTACTAGGTGGAATTCTGTTCTTCATCATGATGCTTCTCATGATGGTTGGTGACGTCTTGGGTGGCGTGACCGACGCCATCGGATTGGATATCGACGCAGGCGGAGGAGCATTCGAAATCTTGAGCGTTCAAGGACTGTCTGTTGCTGTCATGATGTTTGGCCTAACTGGAATGTTTGGCCTTTCTGCGACAGGAAGCGACGTCGTTGCCGTGTTAGCAGGAGGCGTCGGTGCTGCTGCGGGCATGTACGGCATGGGCAAGATGATGTACGGCATCAACCAATTGCAAGCAGATGGTACTGTCAATTACAACGATGCCATTGGTCAACGTGGACAAGTCTATTCTCGCATCAAACCAAATGAAACTGGAGAAATCCAAGTCCCCGTCGATGGAACACTCAAGACCCTTCTCGCTCGAGCACAGGACAAGTCAATGCTGATTCCTTCCGGCGAATTCATCCGAGTCGTCGATGTTATTGGATCGACCATGATTGTTGTACCACTTGAAGACAGCTCGTCCGAAGAGTGAGACTCGTCTAAATAGAGTGTAGGCAAAGTGATTAAAAACGTCCAACTCTACTTTGCTCCATGGCGGATGCAGGTTTTTGGGCAGTATTCATCGTTTTTGGCGTATTGGCTATCGCAGCTTTTGGAATAATTTTGGTCGCAACACGATACAAGCGTTGTGCCTCTGACGAAATTCTCGTCGTCTATGGACGAATTCGAGGTGGTAAAGCCTCGAGATGTATCCATGGTGGTGCTGTCATGGTATGGCCATTGATCCAAGAGTACAAGAAAATCTCACTTATTCCAATGACAATTTCAATTCCACTCGACAACGCTTTGTCGCTTCAGAACATCCGTATCAACGTACCATCGACGTTTACGGTTGGTGTAAGCACAAACCCGCTCATCATGAACAACGCTGCAGAGCGTCTGCTCCACCTCACAAAGAACGATATCGAAGGAATGGCTCAAGAAATCATCCTTGGTCAACTCCGTTTGACTGTTGCTAGTTTGACCATTGAGCAGATCAACCAGGACCGTGATGCGTTCCTTGAACTCATCCGTGACAACGTTGGTGCTGAACTTCACAAGTTGGGTCTCTACCTCATCAACGTCAACATCATCGACATTACTGACGAGTCCAACTACATCAACAGCATCGGTAAGAAGGCTGCTGCTGGTGCGGTCAACAAGGCTCTCGTCGACGTAGCAAACGCTGAGCGTGATGGTGCGATTGGTAAGGCAAACGCCGACCGAGAGCGTGAAGTCCAGGTTGCACAGAACGTCGCTGAATCCGAAAAGGGACAGAAGGCTGCTGAAGTCGATCGACGTGTCTACGTTCAACAACAAGAAGCAACCGGTGTCCAAGGTGAAAACATCTCTCGTGCCGAAATTGCTGCTTACCAGGCTGACCTTGAAGAAAAGGAAGCAGAAGCAATGCGCCGTGCAGAAGTTGCTCGTCGTACTGCTGAAATGGAAGTCCAAAAAGCACAATACAACCTTGAACAGGAACGTCTACGTGCTGAAGAAATTGTTCGAGAAGAGATTTCCAAGACACAAATCGAGATTGCTGCAGAAGCAGAAGCAGAGCGCCAACGCCGCATCGCTCAGGGTGAGGCGGATGCTGTTCTTGCTCGATACAACGCTGAAGCGGAAGGTACCAAGGCGGTCCTCGAAGCAAAGGCGAACGGTTACAAGCAGCTCGTTGCGAGTGCTGGCGGAGATGTAAAGGCCGCTGCTACACTCCTCATGGTTGAGAAGATCGAAGAGATTGTTGCTCGACAAACCGAAGCCATTGCCAACCTCCAAATCGACAAGATTACCGTTTGGGATTCAGGCAATGGTGGCGAGGGTGGAAG
>JAAXIR010000179.1 GCA_012270265.1 Candidatus Poseidoniales archaeon | reverse complement strand
CTACGTCTCCCGTGTGTATAGATTCCGAACTTTCTCTCCCACCAGCCCCCCAAATCCTCACCCTAGTTTTTTAACGTTTATAAAATTTCCGGTTCATATACAGTAGAATGGAGACAAGAATGTGTCGACTGTAAGTGAACTGAACCCGCATGAGAAATCCATGCAATTTCTTCGAGAGGTTTGCAACATCGATGGAATTGAAATGATCGATTCCAACTCAATATACAAGATTGTTGTGCGGGTTCGTGGCCGTTCAGGAAGACACTACGAGGTCGAAGCATCTCGTCCAATCGGGCTGTTCATGCAGACTCCATGGACGACTGAAGTCGTGGGGGCTGCGTGGAAACGAGATTTTGATAGCGAAAAAACACGAGCGTACACAGCGAAATTATGCCTAAACATTCATGAAAACAAAGAGCATCTACCCGTCGGCGATCGCCTTGCATCCCTTGCTCTAAGCTTGCATAACGACGTCAAGTTAGCCATGGAGATACCGCTTGTCGCACAATTCATTGTCTGCCCACGTGAAGAGTTGTATCACGTCTTCACCTTCCAAGAAGAAATGGTGGTCACACAGGAGATGATTGATGAAAGCGCTCTGTATTATGGTGGTAATCCTCAACATGCACTGGACTACATGGAACAAGATCGTGAGATCGAACTGATCGATTTCCTTCCAGGCTTTTGGGACCTTGATGGTGATGAGGAACCGTTTGATTTGGATTCCATTCAAACACACTGGTTGCAGGACGTATCTGACGATATCATGCAGCGGTTCGATTAAATCTGCACGATTCAAAGATTCTTGGTGATTTCTCGACCGATGATCATGCGCTGAACTTGACTGCTTCCTTCGTAGATTTGCATGACCTTTGCACCGCGCATGAGTCGCGCAACTGGATATTCCTCAGAGTATCCATATCCTCCGTACACTTGTACTGCATCGGTTGAAACTTGCATGGCCGTATCTGCTGCGAAGCGCTTGGCATGAGCCGCAGATTCTGTGTTCTTGATGCCAGCGTCTGCGTCTGCAGCAGACTTCCAGGTAAGCATTCTGCTCGCCTCGATGCTCGTTTTCATGTCCGCAAGCATGAATTGAATGGCCTGGTGCTTATGCAATGGCTTTCCAAAGGTCTGACGTTCGTTGCTGTATTGAAGTGCGTGTTCGTATGCTGCACGTGAAAGCCCAGTCGCATGAGCTGCAATGTTTGGACGGCTCAAATCGAAGGCATTCATGGCATTCATCCACCCACCAGATTCGCTTTCACCGACCAATTGGTTGGCAGGTACGCGAACATTGTTGAACGTTATGCTACGTGTATCACTGCAACGTTGCCCCCTGGTGGTCTCCTTTTTGCCTAGGGAGAGGCCCTCAGCATTTGCTTCAACAATAAATCCAGACATACCTCGATACCCTGCATCAGGGTCTGTCTTGGCCAAGACGAAGAAGAAATCAGCATATCCTGCACCAGTGATCCACATCTTGGAACCGTTGATGACATATTCATCACCATCTCGAACCGCTGTGGTTTGAATGGCAGCAACATCCGAACCAGCACCAGGCTCAGTGACTGCATAGGATGCTAGAGCACCTTCTTCAGCGACTTTTCGTAACCAGACGTTCTTCTGTTCCTCGGTTGCCCCAGTAATGATTGGAGCGCATGCTAGAGCCGTTGCATACGCAGCAGTAGCAAAACCTGGATCTCCCCATGCAAGTTCTTCGTTGACAAGGACTTCTTCCATGCAGCCAAGGCCTGGTCCACCGTACGCCTCTGGAATATGAAGATTCAGCAAACCCATCTCGTGAGCGAGTTGGATGGTTTCTTTTGGATACACGGATTCTTCATCCCAATGTTCGGCATGTGGGCGTATTTCGTCCCGTGCAAACTCTCGAGCAAGTTCACGAAGCATCTCCTGCATTTCGTCCAATTGGAAGTCGACCATGACTCTCCCAGTGGAAGGTCGGACATAAGTCTTGATTTTGCTTCAACTCACCGATTGAGTTGTAAAACGACCAAGAAAATAGCATAAAACAAAACCAAACAGGTTCCTTCCCAACGCTCAAATCGATAGGTTCGACGCATAAAGAACAACGCTAGTAGGACTCCAAGGACGGTGGCTGGTGCGATGATATCCATGGTCAACCCGTTGTCTTCAGGTGAGATGGAAAGAGGATGAATCATGGAAGCGATTCCCACAGATAACAGAGGGTCGGTGATGTTCGAACCGATGAGGGTTCCAATCGCCACACCTTTGCTGCGTTTTGCTGCCATCAATGCGATGGTGAGTTCCGGCAAGGAGGTCCCAATTCCAGAGACGGTTGTACCAACAACGGAATGAGGTACTTTCAACTTCAATGCGAGATCGTAGGCTTGCTCAACCAAGATGTTTGCAGCATAGACCGCGAAAGCAAGACCGAGGAAAATCATAATCAGATAGGCGGCTGAACTCCAATTTGAGCCTCGGACTTGGTATTGACCCGATTCTTCGACTTCCTCTTGACGAATTGCTTCGCGTTTCATCAACAGCCAAACGATGTAAGCAACGTAGAGGGACGCAAGAATCGCTCCTTCCCATCGTGCAAGCTCGTCATTCGTCCAAACGAAGAACAGAAGAAGAACTACAGCAAGGAGCATGATGACACCATCCCGGTTCAACCATGATGGACGAACCTTGACCGATCTCGTCATCACAACGATACCAAGAATCAGTGTAATCTGGACGAGAACAGATCCGAGGATACTACCAATGGCAAAGTCTGCTGCTCCTTGTTTTCCTTGACTCGCTTCGTAGGCTGCGCTAACAGAAACCAATATCTCTGGAAGCGATGTTCCAATCGATACGATGGTTAAACCAATGACGATTTCTGCAATTCCTGCACGTCGAGCAAGCCCCTTCGCGCCCTCGATGAAGAAGTCCGCACTGGTGTTTAGTAGTCCAAGTGAAAGAAGCAAAATGATGCTGACAACGAACATCGAATTTGATTGCCCAAGATACTTCATCAAGACAATCGCAAAAAAGAGCGCTCCAGTGATAAGCATGGCATTGAAGTGAAGGAGTTGGGGAATTCCCATCAACTCATCCTTCTGCTCCATAAACTCCCCATGAGTTATGGGTTTTGATGCTTCTGTCCTCCTACAGAGTTAAGATGATGTTCTTTGTTTGATTCGATAGAGCGATGTGGAAGCGTGGAGGCATCGAAGCAGTGGGGACCTTCACAATGGTCTTTGTTGGGTGTGGAAGCGTTGCCATGGAGCGTTCATCGCTCGAAATTTCACTTGCGTTTGGAGCCATTGTAGCTCTTGTTATCGTTGGTATTGGTCGTTGGAGCGGTGCTCATATCAACCCAGCCGTTTCAATCGCCTTTTGGTACAGAGGTAATCTTTCGACGATCGATACAATAGCACATGTTCTCGGCCAATTGATCGGTGCATTGTTTGCTGGTTTACTCCTGAACGGTGCAGGACCAACCGTGCGGAACACTACATGGGTCAATCTTGTTGGAATTGAGATTCTGATTACATTCTTGCTGATGGCTTCTATTCTCTGGATTATTCGAAGGACCGATCAATGGATTCCAATCGCTTTTGTGGTAGGTTCAACCGTTGCAGGACTTGCCTTTGCTTTTGGCAACTACACTGGAGCAAGTATGAATCCAGCGCGAACGTTTGGGCCAAATCTCGTCTCAGGTGACGTATCAATCATACCAGTATACTTCGCTTGTACAATAATTGGAGCACTTCTCGCCGTAACCGTCGAGCGAATTATTGCATCAACTTCTGAATGACATTGGTCACGTGTTCCACCGAAGGGATGGTATGGTTTTCCAATGGAGGAGAGAACGGTACTGGCGTATCGATCGCTCCGATGACGACCGGTTGTGTCTCGAGTTGATAGAACGTTGACTCGAGGATTCGAGATTGAATTGTGTGACCAAGACCGCCATGCCACTGGCCTTCTTGCAGAACAACGAGACGTCCTGTTTTCTGGACAGATGCGATACACGATTCAGCATCGAACGGAAGCAATGTTCGCAAATCAACGATTTCAACATCAATTCCGTTTTCAGAGAGCTTTGTTGCGGCCTCGGCTGCGATGTGAAACATCGCACCCCATGTCACAATGGTAACATCTTCACCTTCACGTACAATGGATGCTTTTCCAATAGAATGACGTTTTCCTTGTTCGCTGGATGTGTGTACAGATGACGTGTCAACTTTCTGATTGATGTTTTGACCCCATCCGGTTTTTCCTCCACGGAGCCCATACAGCCCAATGTGTTCAAGGAACAGGACTGGATCATCAAGATGGGCTGCTTCGACCAACAAATCGTAGGCATCTTGCGGCGTTCCTGGGGCAAGGACGACCAGCCCTGGATCGTTGGCAAACCACGATTCGATCATGTTCGCATGGAACGGGCCCGAGCGTGTGCGGGCGCCAAGTGGAACACGTATTGTCATAGGACAATCAGCACCCCATCGCCAACGTAACATTGCTGCATTGTTGATGAGTGCATTGAAACCAAGAGCAGCAAATCCTCCAAATTGAATCTCAACCATTGGACGCATACCAGAGAGAGCTGCTCCGACACCAGTGTGAACGATGATGGCCTCACAGAGAGGCATATCGACCAACTTCTCTTGGTGTCCTGCATTCTTCAGGGCCATGTTCATTCCGAATGCTCCTGCGACCTCCATATCTTCTCCGATGAAGACACAATCTTCTCCATGCATGTTCGCAATGTCGACCATGGCTTGTTGAATGGCTCGAGCATACGTCCATCCTCCAGATTCGACGTACTCCAGTGGTTGATGGGATGCTCTAGATTGCATGCTTGGAACGGTTCCAATCGAAGCAAGATGGTCATCATGCGTTCTCGCATCGTGGAGTGTTGTAACCCCCTTCGTCACGGTTTCTGGCTCAGGCCATGCCATCGCTTCAACTGCTTGGCGAGCTTCATCAACGTGCTGTTGTTCCTCGGATTCCATTGCAGCGAGTTGGTCTTCGCTTGCACCAAGTGTCAGCAACAACTCACGGTGTGAAGGAATAGGGTCTTTGTTCGCCCAATATTCGAGAAGATCACGGTCAACGTAACCCGGAGGCGTTCCAGTTTCTGAACCGAGATAAAGGTCATCGTGATGGTGTGCGTGACCGCAACCACGCATGGTTTCAACATGAATCATGGTCGGACCACCACCTTCGAGTCCAAATTCTCGTGCTGTAGCGACACTCGCATGCCACGCTGCAGGGTCAGATCCGTCGATCGTCCATGCAGGGAATCCCATTGCTACGGCCTTATCAGCCCACAATTCAACACCTGATTGGTGCGCTGGAGGCGTGTCAAGCGCTATCTGATTGTTCTGGAGTATGTAGCATATGGGTAGACCTCGTGCACCTGCTAAGTTGATGTCCTCCCAATACTCTCCTGAGGACGCGGCCCCCTCTCCAATGCATGCAACGTGGAAACGGTCGAGTGATTGTTTCCATCCTGCGAAGGCAAGACCCGTCATGGTTGCACTGGCAATGGGAAGTGGGGCTGTAGGCGGGAGTACACCGACATGCCAAGCACCGATGTGGAGATCACGTCCTCCAGCACCATCGTGGCCGCCGTTTTGGTTCGAATCTGCCTTACCCATTTGTGCGGCCATGACATCGACAACGGTGTCACCCATGGCGAGTGCAAGCCCAACATCACGAATCATCGGTGCAACGAGGTCACCATCGTAACCGTTTCCAGGGGTTTGTGATTTGTCTGGCTTATCAGTACGTTTCAACGCTGTAGCAACGGCAACAACACCCTCTTGCCACGTTGAGCGGAATCCCTTCCCTCCAAACCGAGAGCCATCTGGCGTCTCCATACCTGAGAAGAACACTTCTTTGAGGTGAGCATCCATGGCACGGGTACGCGTCATCATACGCTGCCATTCCATACGATGTTCCATTGTTGTCGACATGTAATGAGCAAGACGCCTAAGGCACAAACGAAGATCGACGATAAGATGCTTGATTCGTCGTTGAAGATGCTCTTCAATGGTTCTCCGCGGCATCACCTCTTCTTCGAGAATGGTCGAGATCTTGTGAGTGTTTTGCGCTTCAAACCCTCGCTTGAATGCATCAACAAAACGCTCACTGAACGTATGCCAAGATGCACCATCAAAGGAATGTTGACCATCGACATGGAGATGATCCCAGATGTTGGCTGCCAAGAAAACGTGCCCCTCATGGCGTTCAGAAAAGAATCGCATCACTTCTGCACGAGCGGCATCAATGAGCAGCGGTTGGGTGAAGGTTAGCGCTTCACTTGGCGTCCATTCAGCACCATGAATGACTGGTTGTGCACCTTGTGTCATGACCCCGCCCCATGTTGGCCAAGAGACACCTTGTATCAAGGCTATGGATTCATGGATTTGGCAAAATGCCTCACTCTTCTTCCCCGATAGCGTCCTTGAGCACGCGAATTGAGGTCCGCGTCACGATAACAGTGGCCAAGACTGTTGCTATGATACCGAGGAGGAGTAAGAACAGTCCTCCACTCGACTCGGTTAGGCCTGCCATCCCTGATCGACTAAGGGCAATCGATCCTAGAGCATGGCCGTAGTAAGCGTAAATCAGGCAGTAAATGAGACTTGAAAGATTCGAGATTAAGAAGACGCGAAGTGTCACTGGAGTTGCCGACATGATGTAGTTAAGCCACTCGTCAGGAAGGATCGGTGAAAGACGTACTAAGACTGAGATCCGCATCGCATCTTCACCCAGTGCAGCTTCGATGTTGAGCATTCTCTGATCGTTTTGGATGGCCTCTTGGATGGATTCTCGGAAAAGCCATCTTCCAAGAACGAAGGCAATGAAACCTCCAACCATGGAAGCAACAAAGTTCACGGCGACAGCCATCCAAAATGGGAAGATAGCACCCGCACCAACCTTCACAAATGGTGTTGGCAATAAAAGAACAATCGCCAACGAAAGTGCAATCGTGAACAATACGGGTGACCATATCCCAAAACTCTTGATCCAATCAATGATGTTTGCAGCATCTTGAAACAAAAAATAGCCTGCAACACCACAGAGAAGCAATACTGTAAGACCAAACAATGCTCGCCATTGATACAATCGAACCTTCTGTTGCTTCATTTGCTGAAGATTTTGACGTCCATCGATGAGATGAAGCTCTGAAGGCTTCGGGAGGTGCGAAACCGATGGTCGAGGAATGTTCTTCATACCGTCATTCCTCTTCCGATTCAGGCAACGATGAGAGGACGTCACCGAGCATTTCAGTAGCATCCTCTATTCGCGTCATCAGTGTGATATCAGCCACGGCTCCAGGCCGCCCCAAGTCCCACATCAATTCGTGAACCATTTCTGTTGTCAGTCGTGTCATTCGCAGGACTTGAGGATCGATGCGATCCATATCATCCTCAGGAAGGAGCGCAACTTGTTCTGGCACTTCATCGAGGATATCATCCATTTTGGATTCAATCTCATCAGCAATGTTTGCTGCTTGTTGTTCCAAAATCGATTCCATTCCACCTGCTGAAACGGGTGTTGGTTGATCGTTCAAATCGCCAAGAGATTTCTTTTTCTTCAAATCTTCAAACGACGGCCCGGTTGCTTCGCCCCCTTCTCCACCTTCTTGCACCAAGCGATTGAGTGCAACGCGAAGAAGATTGGACAAATCCGTTGCTTCCAAATCCAAGTCAACATCCATTCCCTCTTCGCCCATTTGAACAAGAATTTCGTTGATGAAGGATTCGTTGATTCGGTCGGGTCCGACCAGCCCCTTGAGCATGGGTAACGCCCATCCTCCTCCACCGGCCATAACCGCGACATCGAACGTGCCACCTCCCGTATCGAGCGTGACGTCTGCAGGAGGTGGAACGAATTGTTTACGACTGTGTTTCCAAAGTTGGTCAACAAGAACCTTCATGTCGACCGGTTTACCAATTACTTCGTGAATTCCAGCCTTCGCAGCGACCAACATGAAATCCGGTGTTGTTGAGCGAGACAACAAGACGATTCGGCATTTGAAAGCAAA
>JAAXIR010000206.1 GCA_012270265.1 Candidatus Poseidoniales archaeon | reverse complement strand
GATTGGAACTGCGTGAGGATGGTTCGGGTTGGGTATCGATTCAGGACGATGAAAATGAGACCAAGCGAATTGATTTACCCGAGGATGATGAGCCAATAGCGAAAACGTCGACTGTGTTTTGTCTCATTGTTGCTCTTGGGCTCTTGTTGGCCGCATCCCAAGCGGAAAGTTTGGGTATCTGTGCCGCTTCTTGTCTTTTTCTAACAATCGGATGCATGATTATGCTGGCTGGAAGTGATGGAAAGTTTGGATACACGATTCTAAAAATTCTGCTGATCCTCTCGATTTTTTGGATGGTGTTTATGCTCGCGTTCGACTCTTTGATGGGTGGAGGCTATGGTGACTTTGGGCTCGGAGGGTTATCAGGTTGGGGCGGGCCATGATTGGTGTGGTTAGCATACAGATCGATGAATCCAGCCAACTCTACTTCTGTGACTCCTCGTCATCTAAGCTCCAAGGCCAAAGACACAAGGAAATGTACATCAGGAATACTCCGAGTACCATCATCAGTAATTCGATAACTCCGCCCCCGGCCCGCGAGTTCGCTGGCCCTCCTGTCTGTTCCATCGACCATCCAATGCTCGTTAGAATCGCACCCGGTACAAAGAAGGCGGCAGCGATAATTTTCCTGATCCTATCAGGAATTAAGTCAACTCCGGGTAAAAAATCGAAAAACCACGCTAGCCCAAGCCACCGCAAAATATCCATCATTGAAGTTTCGAACAAATTGAAAATGATAATTCTTGCCTGCAAAATCCGTGCTTCAGTACCCGTGCACAGGGAATTACATGATCATTCTAGGAGGAAGCAGGTAGTGAAGAATGGTGGAGGACAATACGAAGGTTGCTTGAACTATCGCGAATGTATCCAAACGTATACTCTACTTTTGTATCGGCCCCATCCTCGCCAGTGAAGAAATAGTTGCCCATGGCAATAGCATTCGATTCGTTGATGATGATACCTGAATTTTCGAATCGTACAGCCGTCCAGCCCTTGATAGCAAATCCACTATCCTCTTCACAAACACCGTTTGAAGCAACAAAATAGGACAACGCACTCTCAAACGTCGGACGAAATTGATCGATGGACGCCATTGTTGGCTTGAACAAGACTTCGCTAAGGTCGTACGCATACAGGTCTTCAACATGTTTGGTGGCGATTTCTACGTAGTTTCCTCCGTTACTATGAGCAGTTGCGATTTTTACGATTCCATCTCCCCATGTACGTTGAGCGTCTTCCACATCTGCAATAGTAATCACAAAACCACCTTATTCAATCTTAGAAAAAGGCAATACAAAGTCTTTCTCGGTTGCCATCAGTGACTTTGTTTCTGAATCACTCGGTGTATCGAAGAGCAACAACATGTTCGATGTTGATTTCATCTTGTCCTTCATGAATCGTCATCTCGATTTCATGCATATCGATAGGAGCAAAATGTAGTGTATTCCACGTAACAGAATCGCCATTCTCGATGATATCCCGATGGCCCATGCATTGACCTTCGTTGTTCAATACCGCCCATTCGACATCAACGTCTCTGCCATTCAACTCGAGGAACGGAGAGGGGTTTCCAACGGTTGAGTTGAGAATAACGTAAGAAGGGGCAGTGCCATCGTTTCCTGGTGTTGCATCAAAAAAGAGGGATTGAGGGTTTCCTGTCCCTTCTTCGGTCCATCGAATGACTTGCTCAACGATGATTGTACTTGTCTTCGTAACGTTGTTGTTATCCGAATCAACATCGTACATTTCGATCTCATACATTCCATGATGGTCGAAATCGAGAGCGATGGTCGTTCCTTCAGACGCATCAATACTGAACGAACGACCATCATCTGTGATGAGCCCAAACGTTTGAATTGATACCACTGAGGTTGAACCTGAGAAGTCAAATTCGATGGTCTCCGTTGAGGATGACGAGAGTTCGCCTTGTTCGTAAATCGTTTCAATTGTGACGCGTTCGGTGTTGGCTTCCACGTCCAAAACCGTTTCAATATCTTCATCAAAAACCGAACCCAGACATCCTGAAAGGAAGAGGAGGCAGACCATTCCCGAGAAGAGAACAGGCCTGCGCATACCATCACATTCAGTTGTTCCAGTTGGTGATCAAGTGGTACATGGTACGAACGTGGATACCTGTTGCACCATTGCCGACCATGGTGTTGGTCTTGGCACCCCAGTAGGTTCCTGCAATGTCCATGTGTGCCCATGTGATTTGTTCACCATCTTCATCGTAGTTTCGATTTGGAACGAATTGCTTGAGGAACGCTGCTGCAGTGTTGGCACCGCCCCAGCGACCAGCACCGAGGTTGCGTGTGTCAGCAATCTTCGAATCGGTCATTTCCTTTTCGAAAGCTGGTAGAAGCGGCATTGGCCAAGCAAGTTCATCAACAGCGTTTCCTGCATCGTGAATCTTGGTTCGGAAGTCATCATCGTTGGACCACAATCCTGTAGCTTCGTGACCGAGAGCAACAACGCAAGCACCGGTGAGGGTTGCAAAGTCAATGATGAATTCAGGATCGAACTCACCAGCCTTCCACAATCCATCGGAGAGAACCAATCGACCTTCTGCGTCGGTGTTGAGAACTTCAATGGTCTTGCCGGAGAGCGTTGTGATAACGTCACCAGGACGTTGTGCGTTTGCTGCAGGCATGTTTTCAGCCATGCATGTGATTCCGACCACTTTGCCATCGTATCCAGTGGATGCGAGCGCTTGCATGGTCCCAAAGACTGTTGCAGATCCACCCATATCGTACTTCATTTCGTCCATGTTAGCACCTGGCTTGAGAGAGATACCACCCGTATCGAAGGTGATTCCCTTTCCAACGAGAAGAGGACAGCGACCTGGCTTTTCCTTGTTCATTTCGAAGATGACCATACATGGCTTTCGTGATGAACCCATACCGACAGCGACGAGACCTCCCATGCCTGCTTTCATGGCATGTTCGTAGTTGATGATGGTCACATCGACATTGTCGTATTGCTTGGCCCATTCCCAAGCCATGTCCGAGAATGCTTCAGGGTACATGTCGTTTGGTGGACAGTTGCCGAGATCACGTGAGAGGTGGACACCGGATGCAACACCGCTGTGGATGTTGACAAGCGCCTGCAAGTCTTCCTCTTGGCCTTCATCGCATGTGATGCGTACACTACGCTCAGCTTCTTTGTCTTCCTCCTTCTGCATCTTGTACTCATCGTAGGAGTAATCGCGAAGCAGCATTCCTTCTGCGAACGCTCCCATGCATTCGATGCTAGCACCAGCGAAACGAACGGTGAGATCGGTTCCGTGCGTCTTCTTTCGAGCAGCGACAACGGCAGCACCAGCCTTTCGGTAAGCGTGGACATCAGCATCGTCTTCTTTTCCGAGACCGACGAGCATGGCCTTTCCACCTTCACTTCCAACGAGGGACATGGTGGACTTTGGCTTGCCCTTGAAATCGCCATCGGCGAGGACACGGTTGATTTGTGCTTTGAGTGCAACGTGCATGCCTGTTGCGTGGGCTTCTGGTACGATATCTGTTCCTTCAAACAAAGGAAGAATGAGCGTTCCATCGATGTTGTGACTTGAACTTACGTTGATTTGCATGGTTTCACCGATTTTGCCCAACCCCTTGAGGCACTTGAAACCTTGCGAATGATTTTCAGCGATTTATGCCGATTCTTCCTCTTCATTTCGAAGAAGCGAAATGACGGCTAGACCTGCAAGGATCGTGGTTGGACTGAATAGGCCGTAACCAATGAGGAAGCTTGTGTCATCGTCTTCACTGAGCACCGTTGCATTGATTTCAAGTGGCTCTGTCACCCACTTCGCAGCATCGATCACCCGCTTCTGGTAGTACAACTGCCACGACCCATCCTTCGTGTAAGAAAGGTTTGAAGCATCAAGAACAGCGACAGTAGAATTTGTAGCGTTGACGGTAAAAAGCGAAGATGTCCATGAAACCTGTCCAGATGAATCAACAAATTGCAAAGTTGCATTGCTCGTCGATGCCTGTCCAAGATTGGAGACGTCGAGAATGACTTCTTCATCGGATACCTGTATGGATTGAACATCAAGACGAGCACGCCAATACCACACATTGGAAATCAGGTATCGCATAACATCCAATTCTTCATCGAGACGTTCGTTGAGTGCCTCGACCGAGCCTGGAACAAATTGTTCATCGTCGGTTTCGAAGGTGAAGGTTGGGATTCCCATCACGCCGTATCCATAATCCCTGCTGGTGCCACAATTCGGATACAATCCCTGGTTGGCGTTTTGCATAGGTATATCTGAAATGTTGGCATTGACATCGTCCCGAATCCTATGAAACAATTCCCAATCGGACGGCTGGTCTGCCCACTTCCCCCAAGGGTAGAGAATGATCCACACACCGGTGTGCATGGTGACATAGAGGTCAGCATCTGTGACGTATGTGTTCATGTATTCTGCGTTCGCTGCGGTCTCCGCTTCACTGAAAGCAGAACTACCAGGCTGGGTTGTGGGGCACGTGTTCCAGTAGTGATCGTAGTTTCGATTCAAATCGACTTGGTTGATGTTCCACCGTGTGTCGAAGTCGTTACCATCGGGATTGAGCATAATCAGGATGTGAAGTTCAGTGCTTTGGAGAACATCGATCACCTCTTGATTCCCCTCGGACCAACCCTCGATGTAGAATTGTGCTGATAACCATGCAAGCGCCGTTCCAAGGTATTCATTGCCGTGATGTCCTCCATCAATGTAGACGATTTCCTTTGCTTTGCCGTTGGCTTTGGTCTCCATCGACCAATCTGAGATTTGAAGCACCCAGAGCGTCTTACCAAGTTCAGAGTCTCCAGCATCGATCAATTTAACGATGTCAGGATGATTGTCTGCCCAGTCATTCACTTCCATCGTCAATGCAGCCCACGTCATGTGAACATGGTTGTCGACCGGTTCACCCGGCCATGCATCATCAGCATCAGAAGATGCAGCTGCGACCGGAGAAAGACCAGCGAAAAGCAGGCACAAAACCAAGCCAACAGCGACTCGCATGGTAATGCCTTACCTCGGTGAATCAAAAACGCTTGCTACGCATCTTCACCAATCGCTGGTGAATGCATTTGGATTCTGAACTTTCTCAGATTCTCGGGTCCAGATGGATTGTCCATCAGTACCATAGATGTCGGCGAAAGGGTCGATTTCCTCAGGCTTGCGTTGTCGCTGCATGTAAGATTCGACACGCTCCTTGAGATCAGGCTTGAACTTCCAGTAGTGGATACGCCATTCACGACCATCCCAGAGCGTGGTCTCTTCAGATTCCGTTGTCAGCAAGTCGTAATCTTGGAACATGTAAAACAAGTTGCGATCCGTTGGTTCGAGTGCATTGTCGATGATACGATTGTAAAATCCGAAGAATCCGAGTGCGTGTTCAGCCATTCCAGCTGCAACTTCTGCGTCCATTTCTGTATCAATATGCTGTTGAATTGCTTGCGTCAACGATTGTAGTGTCATTCCCATCTTCCATCACCCCGCCCCGGTTTTTCTCCCGAGAACACTATTGTATATTGGTCGTCGATGTATATTAACACATCGGCCCTTTTTCTTGTAATCACGACTTCGCCGACGATTTGGACTTAATTTTGGCAATCCTTAGAAGCATGAATAAGCCGCCGCAACCATGGAGGGCGAAGACATGCCAACCTTTCTTGGGCTTGACCAAGGCGAGGGTGATGTTGATGTCGCCATCCTTTCTTTACCATACGAACTAACAACGTCGTATGGCCAAGGGACGGCCTTGGGTCCAATGGCGTGCATCGAAGCCTCCACGCAGGTTGAATTGTACGATGCGCAACTTGGCCAAGACCTACCTGCTGGACTTTCGCTGCACACCATTCAGCCTTGGGATGGTGAAGAGCCTACACTGATCGAACAACTCGACTCGATGGTAGGCTACTTGATTCCGTGGTTCAGAGGTGACTGCTTCCCACTCTGTCTTGGTGGTGAGCATGGTATTCTACCTCCGATCATGGAGGCAGTACGTCACCATCCGCTTGTGGAGAACGATCTTTCCAACCTCACTGTCGTCCAAATCGATGCACACGGAGATCTCCGTGAACACTTGGACGGTGAGAAGTATTCTCATGCTTGTGCTGCAGCACGAGCTCTTGATGCTGGAATTGGTTCGCTGCTTCAGGTTGGCATTCGCGCCTACAGCAAGGAAGAGCACGAGCGTATGATGGTGGATGATCGAATTACAACATTCTTCGCTAAAGACACGCAATCACCGTGTCAGGGTGCACACCACTGGAAGCAATGGCTCGAGACGCTCTCTTTGATTGAAGGGCCTGTACATCTCACCATCGACATCGATGGGCTCGATGGAACCTTGGTTCCTGCAACGGGGACGCCTGTACCGGGCGGCTTGACTTACTGGCAGGTGCACGAGACCATCCAAGCCCTGTTCAACGCACCAAACGCTGTTGTTGTCAGTGCAGATGTCAACGAAATTGGTGTTCAGGAAGATTCACCATTGACTCAGTTCACTGCGGCTATGTTGGCAACAAATGTCGTTGCTGCACACGCTTCTGCACGTCAACGAGGTGCATGGAATGCGACAGCACCAACATCTGGAGTTGATCGATTACCCGATGTATTTACTGGTTTTTCAGCGTCGAATGGAGGAGAATGAATGCCTTCAAAATCTCACGGAAAACACATCTTCCTCGATTGTACGGAGTTCTTCCCTACGTCTTCGTTCGATGGAAACGATATGCTTGAGTTGATGCAAAAAGCCGTCGCAGAAAGCGATGCAAAGGAAGTCCATGCCCATGTCGAACTCTTCGATGGCTCCACTTCACCTCCTGGTTTCGCTGCCGTTGTGTTGCTCGATGAAAGCCACGTTAGTGCGCATTGTTATTCGGACCGAGGCTTAATTGCCATTGATGCCTTTACCTGTGGAGGAACAGACCCTACGTCCATCGTAGAGGAGTTGAAGCAAGCCTTGTACGAGTTGTCTCCTGCTACGGTCTTGATGCAACAAAAAAGCGTTGATCGCTTCCTGCTTCCCGAGGTGTGAACATGAGCATCAGGGGCACGATTGAATCCTACTTTCATCATTTCAATGCGGGTGAATTGTCCAAGATGTCTGCTTCGCTGTTGAAGCACATCGAATCAGGAGGCAAGGTCTTCATCACGCTCGCTGGTGCTATGAGTACCGCAGGCATTGGACAACTGCTTGCACCAATGATTCGGCAAGGTCATGTTGCTGCTATCAGTTGCACTGGAGCGAATCTTGAGGAAGATGTTTTCCGCATGATGGCGTCCCCGCATTACGAATCCATCGAGGACTGGAGAACACTCTCTCTTGAGGATGAACAAGAACTTCTCAACAAGAACATGAATCGCGTGACGGATGTATGCATCCCTGAAGAACAAGCAATCCGCGTTCTTGAATCGCATCTAGTGGAAGCATGGAAGCAGGCATCCAAGGACAAGAACAGACAACTTCCACATCTCTACTTCTTCGACGTTCTGCGTTCCGAGTCTCTCCTCAATGCTTGTGAGGGCGATACATCATCTTCTTGGGTCCTCGCAGCTTGTGAAGAAAACGTACCACTCTACGTTCCTGGTTGGGAAGACTCGACCATGGGCAACATCTTCGCAGCTCGTTCGATGGAAGGTGTAATCGATGCCGATTGCGTTCATTCTGGAATTGAGTACATGAAACACCTTGCAACGTGGTACGGGGATCAAACTTCACCACTCGCCTTTTTGCAGATTGGAGGGGGAATCGCTGGGGATTTCCCAATTTGTGTCGTTCCTATGCTCAATCAGGATCTCGAACGAGATGTACCTCTATGGTCATGGTTCGGACAAATATCCGAATCCCGTCCTTCGTATGGAGGATATTCTGGCGCTCCACCAAGCGAGAAAATCACGTGGGGTAAAATCGATGCATCGACACCAATGTTTGTCATTGAAAGCGATGCTACCATCGTTGCCCCTCTCTTGTTTGCCTACATCTTGAACCTTTGATTGTTGAAACAATATCCCCAAACCCTTAGAGATGAGCGGTGCCGAGAATTAACCATGAGACGTAGCCAAAGCATTGTTCTTGTTTTACTGTTGATGTTGACGCCTCTTTCCTCACTTGTCTCTGCAGAAGGAACTCCAACCGTGTCCATCACTACGGATTGGAACAGTTCTTCGGCCTTGACCAACG
>JAAXIR010000261.1:6560-8207 GCA_012270265.1 Candidatus Poseidoniales archaeon | reverse complement strand
TCATGGTCATCGTGATGATGCAAATCATGGTGTGCATGATGCATTTCGTGAATCACCGAACCACTGGCCATGAACAGCATTCCCTTGGCCATTGCGTGGTTGAAGAGGTGGAAGAGCGCTGCACCGAAGGCAACGACAACAATGTCGTGAGCCTTGTCGTCGTGATGCCAATCAAGTGAGTTGGCAAGCCACAGGGCTGCACCTAGACCTGTGAAGATGTAGGCAAGCTGACTCATGGTCGAATATGCAAGGACCTTCTTCAAATCGTCCTGAACGAAGGCGATGGCTGCAGCCATGACGGCAGTGATTCCACCAATAACTGCAATGATGAATGCAAGGTCAACCAGTTCTCCATGCATGGCTTCTGCACCGAAGAATGGGAACATACGTGCAACGAGGTAGAGACCTGCGTTGACCATGGTTGCTGCGTGAATAAGCGCTGAAACAGGGGTAGGACCTTCCATTGCATCAGGAAGCCATACGTGAAGTGGGAATTGGGCAGACTTACCAACTGCTCCAATGAACATCATTCCCAGAGCAAGTTGGAGTTGCCCTGGGTCGACAGCGGCAATCAAATCCTCGTTGAAGACAACTGCATAGTCCAACGAATCGAAGAGATTCCACAGCATGACCAAACCGATAACGAGGAAGACGTCACCGACGCGCGTGGTAAGGAACGCCTTCTTTGCAGCATAGGCTGCGCTTGGCTTTTCGTAGTAGAATCCGATGAGGAGGTAGGAACAAAGACCCATCAATTCCCAGAAGATGAAGAGCCAAAGGAAAGAGTCAGCGAGAACCATTCCAAGCATACCTGAACAGAACAGAACGAACTCAGCGTAGAAACGGTGGTTTCGGTTATCGTTGACCGGATCAGTGTTCATGTATCCAATGATGAAGATGTTGCTGAGCATACAGAGGAAGGATGCGACGAAGAGAAGCATTACTGTGATGTGATCGATGTAAATACCGACACCGAAGGCCTTGCCTTCGATGGTGAGGCCATCGGCACTCATCCATCCAAAGGAAAGCCAGTCTCCAATGTGGTGTCCTCCCGTTCCCTTTCCTATGAACTCGGAAATGAGGAGCATGGAGAGTACAAAACTTGCAACCATGATTGGAAGAGCGATGAGCCCTCCTTCCTTTGCCGACTTAATCCACGTTTGGTTTCCATTGAAGATGTGTCCGAGGAAGAGAATGATTGGGAATGCAAGCATCGGTAAGAGAACGATGAAGATTGCATACTCGATGAATGTTGAACTGATTGTTTCTGATGTACCGCCCATTCTATCACCTCAGTGTTTCAAGAGATTCACATCATCGAGTGAAATCGTTTCGTGTTGGCCATACATGGCAAGGAAAATGGCCAGACCAATGGCAACTTCTGAAGCTGCAATGGCAATGGCAAAGATAGCGTAGACCCAACCGGATGCATCTCCGTGTTGGATAGCTGCTGCGACGAACTGTAGGTTTGCAGCGTTGAGAATCAATTCAAGACACATCAAGACGACGATGGCGTTCTTTCGAGTGAACGCGCCCCATAGACCAATGGTGAACAGGATGGCGGAAAGGACGCTTACCCATGCTGGATCAATCATGCGTCTTCACCTCGCTGTTACCACTCCAGCGTTTCACGACGTTGGTCACGTA
>JAAXIR010000261.1:1953-6550 GCA_012270265.1 Candidatus Poseidoniales archaeon | reverse complement strand
CTTGGTAGAGATTTCATGTAGATATTGGGATTGTGGTTTCAAGTATTTCAGGGAGATTTTCATGAATTTTTGGAATGTTTTTTGCAAGTAAATTCTCACAGAATGTTTGTCGTAGTTTGGTGCGTTTGGGATTGTTCCTTTCTTTCGAATACAAAATCATCAATTAGAGAACCCTCAAGCCAACGATGTCATTCTTTCGAGAGAACGCCCCCCAAAGACCGATGGTGAACAAAATAGCGGAAAGAACGCTTACCCATGCTGGATCAATCATGCGTCTTCACCTCGCTGTTCCCACTCCAGATTTTCACGACGTTCGTCACGAACGAGGTAAGCAGCACCAATCATGGCCATAGCCATGAGCACGCCAAGAATGAGCAATGGTAGAGCCCAAACGTCGAGCATTGTGTTGGCAAGATCGATGGTTGTGACTTCCTGTGCCTCTTCATCCCAAATTTCTGCCGTTCCAAGCACGGTGATCATTGCACCGGCAAGGAAAATCAGACCAATACGGGTTAGTGTGGACATCAATCTCATTCAAAATCCTCCTCCTGAATTTGGCGGCGAGTCAGCATGATACCGAACAACACCACCAATCCTACACTGGCCAAGTAGACCAGAATTTGAATCGCTGCAAGGAATTCAGCACCCATGAGGATGAAGATTCCTGAAACGGCCATGAAACAGAAAATCAGTGAGAGCATCGAGTGTGCAACTCGCTGCGCATAGATGAGTCCCAATGCCCCAAGAATGGTAATCGTTGCAAAGACAAAGAAAATGATGGATTCAGTGGCCGAAGCGACGTCCATTTCAGGCATCCTCCTTATCGAGCAAATCCTTGGCTTGACTGGCCCATTCGTCTCGCTTTACTCGACCTGGGAAAAACTCGATGGCTTCGTTGACTTGATCTTCCAACTCGCTTGTCATCTTGCTGATCTGTGAGAACGTGTAGATACCAAGAGCGTTGAGTTTCTCCTCAATAAACGGACCCACCCCTTTGATGGTTTTTAGGTCGTCTTTCTCTTCGGCGCTCGCCGTTCCTAGAACTTCGAAATCAATGTTCTTTGAACGTTCCTTGACACGTTGAAGTTCAGCCTCTTTCTTCTCTTCTTTGCTCAGAGGTTTGTCATCTTCTGGCTCAGCCTTGACTTCGACTTTCTCTTCGACGACCGGAGCAGGTTCTGCGACTTCTACTTCGGGTTTCGCAGCCTTAGCAGCCTTCTTAGCTCGCTTATCGCGCTCCTTTGTTGCACGCTTTGCAAGTTCACCATCGACGGCTTCCTGATGCACAGATGGGAGAACACGCGTTCTGCTTGCATCAAACCAGAGGTCTTGTCGGGTGAAACCAGACATACCATCGTATTCATTGGTCATGAAGAAGGATGTGAATCCGCAGGCTTCCATGCAGAGGCCACAGAACATACAGCGGCCAATGTCGATTCGACCAGAGACGATTTGGTCGTCTGCTGTTCGAAGTTCGGATTGAGCAAGGACCTCTTCTTGACCGGAATCGTTCCAGCGAACGGTTGCAGTGCTGCCAGAGAGATCCAAGACCTGGGCAAAGCGCCACTCTGATGGAGGAGCGCTGTGAGCTGTAATCAAATCGAACTATTCGAGTTCTTGTGTAACTTCTTCACGGAACTTAGCCGCATATCCGCCGACCTCGAGTTCAGCGCCATAGCCTTCAAATTCACCTTCAGCGTTGTCAAGAACGTCAACACGAAGTTCAGTCGTCATGTGCAGACAATCGTTTGGACAGATGTTGACACACATCTTACATGCCGTACAGGTTTCCCAAATGACACCGATTCGACCGTTGTAATTTCCAGGAACGAAGAGCCATGGTTCCATGTCTTCGAGACGTTCGTATGGATACTGGACGGTTTGTGGCTTCCAAAGACTTGGGAACAAATCCGATGTCACACGGTCTGGAGCGAACTCTTGCTTCGAGATGTCGTTGTACTTTGCACGACTCTTCGCTCGATGTTCGCTCGCATCATCAAGGAACTCGGGGTGAGAGGTGTTGTGGTATCCCATTCCCAGTTTCTTTGGGAACATACGACCCAAGAACGGGAATGTTCGTAGGGCTGTGATCAAAGTAATCTTGAACGGATACCAGAACAGATTTCGGAAGTTCGGTTTTGCTTGAGGGTGTGTTGGCATGTTTCTTCACCTCATTCCTGACCAGGTAAGTGTGTACCTGCGGGTTGCACCGTTTGCACGTGGTACATACGTGCAGTGCGCTCGTTCTTGCCCGTATCGTTGAGCAAGAGGAAGAAGAAGGCAAGCCACAGGATTGTGGTCAGTGCGGGTACGAGGAATGGGACACCGAATGCATCCCATGCAGTTCCTCCGTAAACGGTGTCAGCCATACCATCGACATCGAAGAGGTAGAGGCGGTAGACCGCTGCAAGAACGACTTGCAGAACTGCGAGTGGAAGAAGCATGCGCCATCCGAACTCAAGGATTTGATCGGTTCGGATGCGAGCAAGAGAGAATCGAGCCCATACGAAGACGATGAGGAACACGAGCCACGCCTTGATGAGAACAACGAGCGCACCTGGGATCAGAAGGTAAGCAGGACCGAGGTACGGAATGCTACCGATGAGACCTTGGAATGGAAGATGCCATCCTCCGAGGAAGAAATGTGTAAACAGGAAACATGCTGCATAGGTTCGAATGTATTCAGCCATGAACAACATTCCGAAACGCATACCGCCGTATTCTGTCCACCATCCCTCGACAAGTTCGGCTTCTGCTTCTGGCATGTCGAACGGTACACGCTCAACTTCAGCAATCATGGTGATGAGGAAGAGGGCTGCACCCAATGGCATGAGGAAGAGATTCCATGCGCCTGCAGTGTGCTGGAAGTGAACGCTTTCGATGATGTTGAAGGTACCAGTTAGCATGGCGACCGAAAGGAGTGTAAGCAAGAGAGGAATCTCGTATGCTGTAAGTTGGGCAGCCGAACGGATACCACCAATGAGGGTGTACTTGTTGTTGGAAGACCAACCTGCAAAGAAAACGCCGATTGGAGCGATTCCAAAGATGGCAATGATGTAGAGAATCGAGAGATCTGGATTCGTCGCATAAATGCCGCTTGAGAGTGGGATCATTCCAAGATTGAGAGGCGTGGTTGTAACAATCAGGAACGGAGAGACTTCGAAAATGAGTTTGTCAGCTCGGCGTGGAACCATGTGTTCCTTGACAAGGAACTTCATTCCGTCTGCAACGTTTTGGAAGAACCCTGGTAGAATGCTCAGACCCATCCATGAACGGTTGCCGACACGGTCAACGGTTTCGTATTCGGATTGGTTTCCAAAACGATTGTTCAGCCACTTGTTGAGAACACCGACTGGACGGCCGAGTCCGAATGGAAGCATGTTCCACCAAGCACCAGCGGTGACACCGTTTTCACCGACCCAGAGTGAACGAAGAGCGGTTGTAGCACCACGGCGATCGTTCATACGAGCAACAGCCTTTCGCTCGATCCATAGAATAGCGAATTGCGAGAAGAACAGAAGAAGGAAGACGATGTTCACGACGGCAAAGGTTCCGACTCCGAAAGCGATAGCAGAGGAACTTTCCTCGAGCGGAGTTCCCTCGAGGAGTGATGTAATGGTCTTGTGAGCAAAACTCTCCTCTCCGATAAAGAGGCTTCTCAGGTCGTACTTGTCATCCATCGTATCACCTCAACGATCCGTCTCTCCAATACAAGGGTCAAAGCTACCCATGATGGCAGGAATGTCAGCGACTTTGTAGCCAATCATGGTCTTTGCAACGTAAGGAATGGTGATGAACATTGGCGAGCGAATGGAGAGTCGATATGGGTTCTTTCCACGACCGTCTCCGCCACCTTGAATGTAGAACTGAGAAGCGCCACGTGTGCACTCATAGTTGCTGAATCCAGTCGCACCCTCAGGGGCACGCGTTGGAGCCTTGGTGATGATCATCTCATCGCCTGTGTTGTAATGCGTGTTCGCTCCACCTGGAATCTTGTCAAGAGCATCGAGTGTCATTCTGCACGATTGTCGCATCTCTTCCATTCGAACTCGGTATCGATCGTAACAATCAGCTCCCTTGACCGATGTTGGTTTCTCAACAGCAGGTTCCCAATCGACTTGATCGTAAACAGAATATGGGTGGGCCCATCGAACGTCGTAGTTCACACCAGCAGCGCGAACGTTTGGACCGGATACACCGGAATTGACCATGTCTTCAGCACGAGCGTAACCGACACCTTGGAGTCGAACAAGCCAGATGGTCGACTCATCAAGCATCATTTCGTATTCGTTGATTCGGTTCTCGAACAACTTGATCTTGGCACGAGCACGGTCAGCGAATCCAACAGGAAGGTCACGCTTGACGCCACCAATTCGAGGATAGTTGTAGTGCATTCTCGAACCTCCAAGTTCTTGGAGAAGATCGAGGAACATCTCACGGTCACGCATGCACCAGGTCATCAATGTCAGATTTCCGATATCTGGGCCAAATGCACCAAGCCACATCAAGTGAGATGCAAGACGCTGCAATTCAGCAGCGATGAGACGGATGAATTCAGCACGCTCTGGAACTTCGACTTCGAGAAGGTCTTCAGCAG
>JAAXIR010000261.1:0-1853 GCA_012270265.1 Candidatus Poseidoniales archaeon | reverse complement strand
TGTTGGGGTCCCATTGTAATCCACATTTGTGCCATATGTTCACCTCACTTCACGCGGCCCTCATCCGCAGGTTTGCGCACAAATCCTTGTGCATCATCATACATTTCGTTGAAATCATGATATCGAATGTTGTGTTGCTTTTGCAATGGGTGGAATCCTTCAGGACTGTCGTGAGGATTCAAGACACGGTGCATGTTTTCGTGGCCTTCAAATCGAATCCCGACAAGGTCCCATGTTTCTTTCTCGTTCCAGTCAGCCCCAACCCAAATCGACTGGACGCTCGGGACAACAGGCGCATCGCCTGCAGGTAGATCGATGAGAACTTCGACTTCGAGTGGAATGGATGATCCTTCCAATTCGCTTGCCTTGAGAACATCGGCCGTGAACGGTTCAACGTCTCGAACAGGTTGTCGCAAGAAATGGTAGGCGACACCCCAGCCGCGCTCAGCGCTGTCTGGATAATGGGTGCCAGTGATCATCGAGCAGTAGTTCACGCCAGCATCGAAGCGCAGCCACTTGGCAAGCGCAACCCAGTGCTGTGGAGGGCACGTCATTCGTACGAATGCAAACTTTGCTGCATTGCTGTGATGTTCAACAGATACAGTAACGCCGCTACCACCGAATTGCTTCTCGGCCTCTTCAGAGAAAGCGGATGCTGCCGCTGCATTTTGTTCAGCAGAGATACTCATGCCCATGCTCAGTCCTCTCCTACAATGACTGGCTTTTCGCCATCACGACCAGTGCTTGGTGCACCGCCGATACGGATGATTTTCTCGCGGAGGAGTCCGAATCCATCGATCAGAGCCTCTGGTCGAGGTGGGCATCCTGGAATGTAAACATCGACTGGAATGACGGTATCGACACCCTCGAGGATGTTGTACGATTGGAAGTACGGTCCGCCGGAGATAGCGCATTCGCCCATGGCGATACAGTACTTTGGCTCAGGCATTTGCTCCCATAGACGGACAACCTTGTCAGCGAATTTCTTGCTGATTGGACCATTGACAAGAAGAACGTCCGATTGTCGAGGTGATGAACGGAACAAGACACCAAATCGGTCTCCGTCGAACCGAGGTGTTGCCGCAGCTGCCATCTCGATAGCGCAGCACTTGATTCCCAAGTGAAGGGTAAAGAGTGACTTTCGTCCACCACAGTTGAAGAACCGTCCTGCGAGGACGGAAAGCAGTTGCTTGATTTTGGTTGCTTTGAGTGCTTCGTCGGTGACATCACCAACAACTTCGACCAATGCACGACTGTTGAATGCGGTATAATTTTCTCCAGATTCTGCCATATGATTCACCTCAGATGTAGATTCGACCTCGCTTGCGGAATACGTACCAAACGCCGAGAGACATGATGGTAAAGAAGACCGCAATGATGGCAAGTCCTGCTTCTGCCTTGGCGATGTCTCCGCCGAGTTTTGTCTCCTCGGCAGTCACCATGCCACCGAGTACAAGGAACATGAAGGCGACGTCGAAGACGAGGAAAATGATAGCGTACCAGTAGTACTGGAAGTGGAATTGAATCATTGCGTCACCGATTGGCTCGCTTCCACATTCGAAGGTCGAGAGACGGCGAGGGTAGAGGCTGTGATCTCGCTCGTATCCTTCCAAAAGATACGATCGTGTGATGTGCGGTCGCGAAGGGTCCGTACGTGGACGAAGTGCCCATGACATGATGAAATTTGTAAGGGGCATGAGAATACCGACAATGGCTAAGAATGCAATTGAAAGATAGGCGCTCGGAACTGAACCAGTATCGACCATTTATCATCGCCTCAAGAAAGCATCCGCTCTCTGATTAAACCGACTTGAATACCCTCCATAAGCGTTCCCAGTCGGCCTTGAACGAAA
>JAAXIR010000048.1 GCA_012270265.1 Candidatus Poseidoniales archaeon | reverse complement strand
TATGCTTTCACGACTCTCATTGCTGACAATCGTTGCATGCTACTTGTCCCACAAGACAGGAACAGTGCCGCTGCTGCGACTTTCATTCCAGCCTTCAAAAGCCCTGTTGTAGATGCCTTCCAGACTCGATTCTCTGTTCACTGTATCCGCAGTCGCACCTTCCTCATCAGGAGTGAACGCCCACGAACCGTCTGCATTCATACGCCAGTCGACGACATCAACGCTGATGTGATCTTCCAGACCGAGAAGTGTTCGCATGATGAGCGTTCGATGGGCCCATGGACAAGCATGTGAGATGTAGAGGTGGTATCGTCCACTTTCAACATCAAACGTCCCTCCTTTCGAAATCGTATCACGGAATTCACTCGATTTGCGAACGAATTTACCCGAATCGAACGCTTCCGTCCAAGCACTCGCTTGTTCATCTGTAGGCTTCATGTCCCGAGGTCAGAATGGCCACTATTGAAGGGTGGTTTTCGTTTAGCAGAGCATGAAACCTACTCTTCTTCGGTTAACCACGAGTGGAATTGTTCAGAGGTTGGTTCCTCAAGGTTAGGGAGGGACGGTGCTTCAGGGATTTCAGGATGAGGTACTTCCTCGGTTTCATCAGAACCAGCAATTCGCTTCAGTCGTTCAACAAGTTCCCAGTCCGGTTCTTGCGGTTGTTCGTCTGGCTGCTCATCGCTCCCGTCCCAGGCGTCTTGTCGAACTTGTACAAGTTCTGGAACGAGTTCAACATCCGAATCGTCGGACTCCGTCTCAAGGTCCTTCTCCATTGAAGCAGATTGTTGAACTGGAGTTCCAAGAGACTCGAACGCCTTTGAAACGGTCTTTGCATCCGGTGCTTTTCCAGAAGATGCAGCAACTTCGCGTTTGATTTGAAACGCAGCCTTACGCTCATCGTCCTCGGCATCACGACTCATTTCCATCTAGACGGATTCCCAAACTTTTCGTTCCTTACGCTTCTCTTCTTGTTCTTTTTGCAACTCCAAAGCGGCTTCACTTGGCTGATCATAGCGCTTCCAGAACCATCGAGCTACGACAATGAAGAGGAGGGAGACAACAAATCCTCCCAACAACCACCGAACGAGTGGTTCCATCAACAATCACCTCGGTCAATCTACAGCTTCTGCAACCAATTCGGTCATGTCGATTGGCGCATCTGCACCAAGAACAGTGACGAGTGGATCGTCTCCACCAGGGAGCAATGAGATATCTGCTTCTGCTCCTTCCGGAACGTTACGGTACAACGGTCGTGCAATGAGGAACTTATTGAGTGAAATGAAGACAATTGCAACAACAGACCAAAATGCTAGAATAATTCCCAGTCCTTTCGGATTCGCAGGATTCCAAACATCTTCCGTATTGGCGATCATATCTCCAAAGTACGAAAGCATCAGGACGCTGAAAAGAATCGGGAAGGCAAGATAGAGACACAAATCCCACCATCGACCAACTTCAAGATCGTTGTCACCGGTATTGATGTAGTCGTCACGGAAAGCGGATACGCCGACACCGAGGTAACCATAGAAGCCTGGTGCAGCCTTTCCGAGTTCGACTTCCTTCTTCCACTTGATGTATCCATACTTCCAGATAGAGAAGGCGATAAACAATCCACTGAACATCAGGCCATAGCCCCAGATGTGATCTTGAACTTCGAGGAATTCAGGGAATGCGACACCTGCTGCATCGAGTTTGACCCACATGACTGCAGACGGCAATCCAAAGAAAAAGATAGCAATCGAGGTGATGAGCACTGAGCGTTGTCGGTCATAGCCATGGTCAACGAAGTTACGGACACACAATTCGACCGTTGAAATCATCGAAGTGATGGCTGCAAAGGACAAGGCAAGGAAGAATCCTGACATCATGACAAAGGCTCCTACAGCACCGCCAGGCGCTTGAGCAAAGACTTCTGGGAGTGCGAGGAAGGTAATGGCAGAGGAACCGTTGGTAACGGTTGCGAGAGGGTCTGCGCTGACTGCAAAGATAGCGGAAAGAACAGCCAATCCTGCAATGATGGAGATGCTGTTGTTAGCAAAGCCCATTGTGAAGGCGTTGAGGACCGTATCCTCGTCTTTGCGCATGTAAACAGCGTACGTAATGGCCATACCCATACCTGCAGAGCAGGACCATGCTGATTGCGACAATCCATTGATCCAGACTTCGGGTTCAGACAGCATAGCAGGATCGACGGTGAACATGAAGAGTGCACCATCGAGGCTTCCATCGGAGAGGTCCATCCACAAGGAGAGGCCGAGGGTCATGAACAAGAGAACGAACAGAGAGGTCATCAAGATGACATTGACCTTCTCGATGGCTTTTGCACCTTTCCAAATCGCAAGGAGTGTAATAGCGATAACGAGGAACTGGAAAGCGATAACCTGCAAAGGATTTTGCAAGAACGTGTTCCAAACTTCGGTTGTATCAACGCCTTCACCTGTCAATCCACCGGATATCCCGAGTTGGAAATATTTGAGACACCAACCAGCAACGATGGCGTAATAGAAGCCAATCGCAGTGGAAATCCAAGCGGTCCACAATCCCATCCAAGCGAATTTCTTCCCGGCAAAGATTCGGAATGTTCCTACAGTACCTGTTCGAGATCGCTTACCCATCGCAAATTCAGCAATGACAAGCGGAATCGACCAAACAAAGAGGAAAATGACCCAAGGAATCAAGAAGGTGCCTCCACCGTTTGCACCAACCATTCTCGGGAAACGCCAGATGTTTCCAGTACCGATAGCTGCTCCAATTGAAGCGAAAATAAGACCGAGACGGCCTGAAAACTGATCACTTTGTCCCATAGGAATCGCCTCAGACAACCTCTGCATCGAGAGTTTGTTCCTCACCTAGCATCAATCGCAAACAGGCTCCAAGGCCACCCCATACGGTACCAGCAATGATGACAAAGAGGAACAACGAGCCAGACAGGCTGCCATAGGCTGAGCGATACTCGATTCCAAGTTCATAGTACGAGCCGTCCGCTGGATAGATCGCCTCAGAACCACTCAGCGTTGAAATCAGTGCCTTGTAATGCAACTTTCCAGTTGAAGATTCAGATACTGGAATCTCTGCACGAAGAATTGTACCGTTTCCTTCAGCCGTTGTACAGGCTTCATCAACGCGCTCAATAGCGACGGACTCCCAAGGAGTCGTTGCCCATTCACGGGGACCGTAATCGGATTGAAGGCGACTTGGTTTGACCATACGATACTTGACGTAACTGTTGGCTTCACTGTACGGGAATTGATTTGAGACACAAACATCGATCGGAATGTCTCCAGATTCAGGGACGTCCACGTCTGTTGGTGTGACGAGGTAGTTCTGTTGGGAAATATTCTCCATGGCGAGGTTCGCTCGTTCCCGTGGGTTGTCTGCGATCTCAAGGACATAGAACGGAACTCCAACATTTCGTACTGCGATGTGGTTCACGTCTTCCGGGCGTTGGTGGAAGGCCGTTCCAATCTCCATTGTGTAACAGAACGCATCATGGACACCGTACTGCCAATCGCAGTAATCGCCAGTTGTCGGGTAGAGATCGCTGCTCTGCATGTTGGTATAATCGGTCATTTCAGCCATTTGGTCACCGTGATAGATCAACTGCTGGTGATCTGGTGTCTCGCAACCTGTGCAGTGTCCCCATGGATAGAGAACAAGCTCGGAGAAGGAGTGCCATGAGAGCGTCATTTTGAAGTCAGAAGCAAGGTTGTTGTCATCGTCGTTCATTTCGGTCAAATCTTGTACGAAGAGGGTTTCAGGCTCGCTGTTTCCACCAGCCCAGTCCTCATCCAAGCGACCATCGTTGTCGGCGTCTTCGCCATCAACGTTGTCTTCGTTGACCAGCCCGTCTCCATCGTTGTCAGTGGTATCGTACGGTCCAGTGTAGACATCGTTGTTTGTAATACCAGCCCGCTCGTCTTCAGCAGGTGTGCATGTCCCAGGAACAAGTGGAACTGTGGCGCCCAATGGCCAGCCCCATTCAAACTGGAAGTTTCGGTTGAGATCGACTCCATCGAAATCATCGTCAACCTGTTCGTTGAAATCAGGGAGTGGTTGTGGCCAGTTGTTTCGAAGATTCTTTCTCCATCCACCTGTCGGGCATGTTTCCCATGCATTCTCACCACAGAATTCTTCGCGGTCGTATCGGTTTCCGTCAACGTTGAGCATCGGTACGAGGTAGATTTCACGGGTGTTGACAAGGTCAGTGAGTTGCTGTTCCGAGAAGTCTTCATCGACGCCGAGATCACCCGGTCCGCATGGGTTTCCATCGCCATTCGAGTCTTGGTATTCAGCTGCAAGAGAAAGACAATCGCCATCGTCATCGAGAACCCCATCACCATTTGAATCGCCCCAAGGATCTTCGTCAATCAATCCATCACCGTCGTTATCGACGCCAACAGATCCGTAGTAATGGGCAAGCATTTCGAGGAACATCATTGGAACTTCGTAGGACATCCATTCTCGAGCGTGGAAATTTCCAACCATTTGGACATCCGGTATGTCTTCGTAGTTGCCACAGTCACCGACGAAATCGTTGCATTCTCCGCCATAGACCCCCTCAAGGTCTTCGCCACCACCGGTGATTTTCATCCACGGCGAGGGATGGCTGTAGTGGTGACCCTTGTAACTGTCAGCCGTCATCTCAACACCACGTGCATTGATGCCGCCATTCAATCCTTCATGGAAGGACATGATATCAACATCCTGACCTTGATAGGAGTAGGATTGTTCTGCGAGTTGGAGCATTCGCTGTCGCATGCTGTCATAATCGTGATACTGCTTGAATTGAACACGATCGTCGCCGCCCCATGGGTGAACATGATTTGCATAATCATCGCTCCAAATACCCTCTGGAGTGTTTCCAGATTCATTTTCTTCAAACGATGTTGCCACAGTCGATGACACCGAGGTAAGCATCAAAGGCATCATGAGAAGGAAAATCGCGACGATGGCTGAGCGTTGACGACGTTTGGACGACATGCTATCATTCGACCCAGTTGCTTCCCACACTTGAAACCCTCGCGGTGACGGTTCTGAATCAGAGGAAAAAATCTTGAAGAAAAGGTTACACGAGAGCACATGGGCCTGTACGATAATTTGACTTACGAAAGCGGAGAAATGCTTGGATTCTCCCAATCGACCCTCCTCGTGTTCGGTGCCATCCTCGTCGTTTCTGTGATTCTTCGATTGATTGTGAGCAATATCTCGCACGGCTTCTTTGGTGTTATTGTACGCAACGACACGATTCGACAGAAGACAGTAAAGAAAGGTGACAAGGCTTTGGGCAGCGTTGTAGCGTATGCATTTTCCTTCGTTACGATCGATTTCTTGGTCCGTGAACAATCAGACAAGGAGCACATTCTGATGCCGTCTTGGGCAGAATACATCCCTGATGTTCTCCAGTTCTTACTGGTCATTTCGATCGTCGTGTGGGCCTTCCGTCTTGTCAGCCTCGTCTACGATGTTGTTCGATTCCTTGACAAAGACGACGAACTCGATGGAACGGAAAAGACGCTCATCTCAGCCCTCGAAAGCGTTCTTCGATTCATCATCATCTTCGTTGGCGCTATTTTCATCGCTGACGCACTCGGATTCGAGTTAACGTCACTCCTCGCAGGACTTGGAATCTCAGGATTGGCATTTGCACTGGCTGCAAAAGACAGTATCTCCAACTTCTTTGGCGCCATCACCGTCCTACTCGATCGTCCCTTCAAAGTCGGCGACTGGGTTGTTATTGGTACATCGGAAGGAGAGGTCATTGAAATCAATCTCCGAACGACACTGTTGCGAACGTCCTTGGATACCATCATCACCATACCCAACGCCAACCTTGTCAACATCCCCGTCGAAAACTGGGGCAAGCGACGATGGCGCCGATGGCAATCGATGGTTCACCTCGACATCAATTCGGACCCTGAAAAGGTCGAATCGTTCTGCCAACGTTCGCTCGCATTGATTCACGATCATGATTCAACAACGAAAGCAGATGCATCGTGGTGCAGCATCAATACGATTTCTGCTCAATCGATTGACATTGAGTTGAATCTGTACTGGAACGTGGATTCCTCAATTGCAGAACGCAAAGCTCGTGAAGCACTCATTCTCGATTTGATGGAATTGGCAAAAGAACTCGGTCTCTCGTTCTATGACGGTCGAATCCGTCAACAACGCTGATCAGAACGCTGGCGGATCTTTCTTCCAATACAAGAGGTTCGATCCGATCGAAATGATTGATCCCAGAACGGCAAGACCAACCGAATTCGTTGTTGATAACGTCTCGAGTTGCCATGCATAGTAGGCGACAATCATCGTCGTGACTCCTACCCATACTCCGCTCTTCCAAACACGTAGGACGCCAAGATGAGCCTGCAATCGAGAGACGTCTTTCAACCACTTTTGAGACGATTCGTAGCGTGGTTCATCTCCATACAACACCGATTCAGCAGTAACGACGAGAACGTCGTAGTACCTCCAAATCCATGCGCCACCGAGAACGGTTGAGAGCGCTTTGCGGCTTGTCCAAGAGGCTGGAACACAACGCTTCCAGTTCTCAAAGAGAACCTCAATTTGGTCGGGCTCGTATCCCTTCTCCTCAACGACTCGGCCTTCCAATTGTATGAACTCTGCAATCCCAGGAAGCCGTTCCGTTCCACATAGGAGCGCTTCGCTAACGGTCTGATTCAATGGCAGTGCGCTATGTTCCCCTTCGACCTCAACAATGTAGTTCGGATGAATTCGAACGGAAGGAATACCCTTCGTAACAGAGGCATGAGGCGCTCTCCACAACGTATTCGGTTTCAATTCATCTTCAAGATCTTTCAACCGTTGGTTCCAACGTTTCTGATCGTTTGGGCTGGACAGAGGAGCCAACATATTCTGGATTTCTCCGAGTGTCTGGCCAAGCCACTCAGGCGATGGTTCCGTTAATTTGCCTGCGGGAAAGACAACCAATGCATCTTTGCCGTCAAGCAACATACCGCCAATTGGAAGATGGAGATTGGTCGATTGAAGTCTGGAATGGATGTCTTTGTTCTGATGCAATGAAGACGTACGGTTGCTCGTTGGAATCGAATAAGCAAGAACGATGTACGATGCATCAAGTAGCAAAAGCGTTCGGTTTCCATCCGTTTGAACAACCTCAATGGTTGATGGCTGAATGTCATCGAAGACACCCCAAGAACCGTTTTTTTGTGAAGTCCACCATTCAGATTGGAGGCATGCTTGGACATTTCAGCACGATACAGCGCCCCATTTTGTCTCTAGTTGGCCGGCTTCAATGGCTTCATCCATAGAGGAAAGGGCAATGCATTGCGGCCACCACGACTCGTCCTCCATGAACAATCCACGCTGGCTCTTCCCATTCAATGTGTCTTTGTTGTCAAGGGGATGCAATGAAACAAGAGAACCGTTTGGAAGAGTTGGGACGGCCATGGGAATCAGCGAAAAGATGGGTGACGTTCTCGGCCAGGCGGTTGAGGCAAAACTCCTTCGCGAAGTACTTGAACATGAGATTCAACCGAAGCACCTCGCAATCATCATGGATGGTAATCGCCGGTTTGCTTGGCGATCGAATCTTGCAACACACGTTGGTCACCGAATAGGTAAGCAACGACTCGAAGCGGTACTGGATTGGGTCCTAGAACTCGGCATTCCATGGTTCACTGTTTATGCACTTTCAACCGAGAATCTGAACCGCCCTGAACCAGAACTCGAGACACTGTTCAAGCTCTATGTTGAGGGACTGAAATCGATCGCTGAAGATCCTCGAATTCACGAGAACAATGTCCGAGTGCAAATCATTGGACGAAGAGAACTTCTTCCTCAACACGTCAACGATGCCATCGATTATGCAGAATCAAAAACCGCTGATTACAACGATTTCGTATTCACGGTTTGTCTTGCATATGGTGCTCGTGAGGAGTTGATTCATGCCATCCAAAACATCGCAGATCTGCACAAATCTGGCAAATTAACCCTGGAAGAAATTACTGAAAAAACCGTTTCAGAGCACCTCTATACTGCAGATATGCCCGATCCTGACCTTGTCATCCGAACCAGTGGAGAAGAGCGGATTAGCAACTTCTTGTTATGGCAAATGGCGTATTCGGAATTGTATTTCTCAGACGTATTTTGGCCTTCATTCAAGAAGAAAGACCTCCTCAAAGCCGTTCAAACCTATCAAATGCGAAAGCGAAGATTCTGTGAATGATATGGCGCAATGTGACGAATGTCAAGGCT
>JAAXIR010000156.1 GCA_012270265.1 Candidatus Poseidoniales archaeon | reverse complement strand
TGAAGCAGGCTCAAAGGTGACCGTGCCAGGTGTGGTGTACTACCAACTACGGGAGTTACGTTGGAATCTGGCTGTTCAAGGACCTGAACTTGTTATCGACAGAAACCACCCGATTGAAATTCCGTTGCTCGACTGGTCCTCACAATCGACATGGATGTACTCATCTGGTCGAACCGTCGACGTTGCAGGCACATTGTCCGTCCTTGATGAGGAATGGCAACTAGAGGGCTCTTCTGGCTCTCCTTTGTGTGTCTTACCAAGCCAAGATGATCTCGATTCCGCTGATTCATTGAATGGAAGCGATATCCGCATGCGAGGTCGACTCGTATGGAACACTGCATCCTCAAACTGGTGCCTTGACAAAGGAGATGGATCGAACCCTAATTTGGAGGCAACATCCTCCATCGATGATTTGTTGGTGCTGCTTAGTGCAAACCCTTCGGCGATCTTCGACAACCCTGGGCAAGTTTACACTGTATCAGCGTACATGAAATACGCACTTGAGCCAAGTGTCGAAGATGAGTCTGCTTACTTTACGGATTCTCAAGGGTACACCCCCGGTTGGACGAGCATAGCAGTCACGATTCCGGGACCACGTGCAACCTGGCTCGAAGCCGGTCAAGCCGTAATAGCAGAGGTCACCATCGCCTGGGATGACGAAAATATGCGAGCTGAATTGCTCGTTGAACAACTCACCGAGGGTCAAAAGGCATCTCCGATGACACTTCTTTGGGGAGATGGAGCCATAGATTGGGGCTATGACAAAAACAAGATTGTTCGAATCAACGGCAAGGCCATTGAAGAGAATGGCACATGGTACCTCTCCGAACCAGGTAGCGACAAGAGAATCCTACTTGATGCTGTGAACAATTGCATCGGTTTGGATGAACTCCATCTCGGGACGGCCATGCAATGGGAGGGCCGATTGCTTCAGGTCGAGGACCCTGATTCGCTCACGATGGTTTACACACTCAGCAGCGCTGATGTTGATGATAACGACAACGATGGACTGAGCGATGCACTCGAATCAGCATTCGGAACCAGTTCGAACAACGAAGATACGGATGGCGATGGGATAAGCGACCGTCAAGAATACATCGACCAATCCTAGGTGATTTGATGATTGAGGCATACTTCCATGAACTTTGGTGGCTCCTCGGCGCCTTGTTCTTTGGCGTCATGCTTGGTTCACTTCCAGTCTTGATTCCTGGTTTCCACGTGAACAACGTAGCGCTCATTCTCCTTGCCCTTTCTCCTGGATTGCTCGAATTGGGCATTCCCCTTTCGGCTGTTGCCGCCATCATTGTATCAACAGGTACTGTTCACACGTTCTTGAATTACATTCCATCCGCACTGATTGGGGCACCTGATGGTGATACGGCGTTATCGCTGTTACCTGGGCATCGGATGTTGCTCGCAGGACACGCTGGACGAGGTGTTGCTTGGTCTGCACGTGGTTCACAGTTGGGTCTGTTTTTGTCGCTCCCTCTCATCGTCGTGGCTCGGATTGCTTTCGGACCTGAACTCAATTGGTACAATGGGCTAAGAGATTGGCTTCCTGTGATTTTGCTCGTCATCTCATTGCTCTTGCTCGCTACGGAAACTACTCGACTCGATTGGCCGAAGTGGGTCCAGAAAATAACTGGCAAGCGCCTCGGAAACGACAGTCGGCTTGCAGGATTCGTCGCTGCAACCGTGTTCTTTTTGCTCGCAGGTCTGTACGGCTGGGCGGTGTTTGAACTTCCCGTTGACAGTCCTGTTGGTATGCCGTCTCCTTCACTTTTGCTTCCAAGTCTTGCAGGTCTGTTTGGCATTGCTAACCTGTTGGATATCTACGCAACGACGAGCCATTTGCCTCCTCAGAAGGAAAATTGGGACCTTCCACCGGTCAAACCGCTCATTGCCCCTTGTTTCTGGTCGGCTGTTGCCGGAGCGAGCATGGGTGTCCTTCCAGGGATGACTGCATCGCAGGCAACCGTTCTCGTGATGGGTGGCAGAAATGTAGACGCGAAGGTGCAAGGGAAAGAAGGATACGGCATGGATTGGGAAACTCGCCGATTAACCGAACTAAGCGACGAGGAGTTGCTTGAAATTGCCGTAGCTGAAGCAGAGGATGGATACGAAGGACCACAAACTAAGCAGGATCTCGAAGTGATTGCCATTCTCTCAGCAGTCAACACGGCTGTTACCGTTATGGTTCTTGGATTCCTTTACATCATCGGACGTTCACGCTCCGGTGCAACACTAGCGCTGAAAATGATGTACCCGATTGAGACATGGAATTCAACGCAACCAACTGCAGATTTCGTGCGTTTGCTTGCTGTAACACTCGCAGCTGGAATCATGGCCATGCCAATCATGAAAATTGTAGGAAAGGGAATGTTGCGATTGCATGCAGCAATTCCTCTCCAGTCCATGGTCATGGGCGTGATCATCTTCGTCACCGCATTGGTCTGGCTGTCAACCGGTTTCGTTGGAATCGGTGTGCTCATTGTAGGAACCATTCTCGGTTTGATGCCACCACGTATCGGAATCCGACGAAGTCACGGTATGGGCATCATTTTGGTGCCGATTATGATTTACACCTTTGCTCAAATGGCCGACAGTTTTGGTTTCATTTGAAATCCAGAGGATTCCACGCACCAAAAGATATTAGTGGTAAGTCTTTGGCGTGAAAGTCGATGCTGTATGCGAATTTAGTCAATTTTTCTTCTTGCGCTGATGCTTTTGGTCCCGCTCACGCCTCTGGTCGAACCAACCGAAGCCGTCTCTGCACGCAGCCAGCCTTGTGGTGGTTCGATATGCATCAATGAAGTCATGCCAAATCCGAACGGGTACGATGATGCTGTTTGGCCGAATGGCGAATGGCTAGAACTACACAACTCAGGCACGGCGTCTGTTGATGTGCGGAATTGGTATTTTTCCAACAAGGCTGCAAAAACCCTGACCTTGGATTCAAACTCCATTGTTGGGTACGATGCTGCAAATGCATCGACCTACACCCTCGCTCCAGGTGATTATATGATCGTCGCTCGAAACGGTGCAAGCAACTTCTATGTTGCTAACTCAAACGATTTCATGACACTGTATGACTCCTCGAGCGGATGGATCGATGAAGCCACTTGGAACTCAAGTTCAAGTGGCGTAAGTCTCGAAGAAGACCCTGCAAACGCCTACAACGACTGGATTCCAACTTCAAACCCAACACCAGGTTCATCGAATTCTGGTGGAGGTACAGGCGGCCCAACCTATGTTCAAAGCGATGTCATCATCCATGAGGTCATGGCCGATCCTTGGCCAAGTTACGATAACGCCACTTGGCCCGGCGGCGAATGGGTTGAAATCTACAACAACGGCACTTCGACCATTGACCTCACTGGTTATTGGTTGCAGGACCTTGCTGGGAACATGATTCAACTGGATGAGAACCACCTCGTTGGGGCCTCAGCCGATGCAGGAACGATGCTCATCTATTCTCAAGAGACTCGTGTTATCGCTGTCAACGCCACCACAAACAGTGGAGTACTCAACAACGGCCAAGAAACCCTTCGACTCTACCTCCCCAACGGTAGCATCGGCGATGAGGTGATGTGGAGTTCCAACCAACCAGGTTTCTCAATCGAAGCTAATCCAAGCGGAGGAATGTGGCAGTACTCCACCTATCCTACACCGAATGCAACAAATGCTGCGAAACTAACGGACATTACTGCATCTGGTGACGTTCATTTGAGCGAGATTTTCCCAATCAGTACCATGGATGGTAGTGCTGCGCCTGATGGCGAATGGGTTGAGTTCTACAATGCTGGAACAACCTCAGTCGACCTCAATGGTTGGTCCATCATCGACGGCATGGGGAACGTGACCTATCTCGACCCTGGAACCATTGTTGTCAACAGTTCACAAGGAAGCACCATGATCGATGCTGGCGAACGCAGACTTGTCGAGTTTACTGGAGAAACTCGACTCTGGGATAACCACAACCATCTCGTTGTCCGAGATGCAGGTGGCTCTATTGTCGACATGGGATTCTACACAACAAATTACGGCCCTGATGTATCTCTTATTCGAGGACAGCAGTACCATGACCCATGGACTCCATCGATTTCTCCTTCGCCAGGTCAACCCGAACCAACGCCAACGCCAACAACAGGCGACATTCGAATTACCGAGGTTCTGCCAGATGCCATTGGAAGCGACTCTGCTTCCTATCCAAACGGCGAATGGATTGAGATTCAAAACATGGGAACGGAAGAGGTCGATGTTGCTGGATGGCGTTTCTCTGCATCCGGTCGAACACTGATTCTCCACCAGTACAACATGCCTGATAAATCAGACACCATCCTTCAGGCAGGAGAAACCACATTGATTGCTCTCAATGGGACATCGCTATTCTACCTGAAGCATACAACACCGGCTCAAATCTTCCTTTACGCTGGAAACGGTGCGGCCGTTCACTCTGCACAATGGCCCCATACCCTCGAAGGAGTTTCGCTGATCAACAACACAGAATCGCATGCAGGCGCTGGTCCATTGGGAACAAACGCTCCATCTTCTACGACAACATGGGGTGTTGAGGATTGGCTCAACGCTGCTTGGATGACCCCCGGTGAGGAGAATCCAGTGTGGTCTGCATATTCAGGAAGTGAAAGCCTCGTGGTCACTGAAATCGTGACCTCTTGCGACCTTCCGTCCTTCCAACCTGCTGCAGATTGGATTGAATTGTACAATGAAGGAAACGAAGACATCAATTTGAGTCGATGGATGGTGGGGGCGGATTACACCTCGAACCCACTCATGGGACGCCAATTCATCGACGAAATCATGCTTTGGGAGTCGACGGACAATAGCACAATTCTTGCACCAATGGGCCGGGTTGTCGTCGAACTTCAATACGACATCTTCGGACCTGATTTGGACGATGTAAGTTCGATGAATTTGATGAATCCTGATGGAGAGCTTGTGCTCTCAATTACGCCTCCAGCGTCTTCACTCAGCACGACATGTGGATCGTATGGATACAACGCTACAAACGATGAATGGGTCGAATTCCTCTGGCCAACACCTGGCACACCTGAACCAGACGCAAGCATGATGGCCTCCATCGACGACATCAAATTCAGTTCCATCATGTGGGACGGTGTATCATCCATCTCAACTGAAATGGAATTCTTTGAACTCACAAACGTCGGAACAGAAACTGCCATGCTCAACGGGTGGACTGTCAAGCGGATTGCTTCGGATGGAACATCGTTTGAATCCACCATCACCAACCTCCAAATCGATGCGTCGTCGTCTATCAAACTTTCAAACGATGTTGCAGCTTTGGAATTGTTCGAGGATGGCAACATCCTTGACATGGGCGTTGCCATGGAGAACCCAATTTATCTGCTCGACAGTGGCATGGCCTTGCAACTCATCCACCCTACAGGGCTGGTAGCCGACACCATCGTTTACAAGAACGGTCCAGTGGACACGGAAGGTTGGAATGGAGTTTCTCTCTCAGAACCCGTGAGTGGCATCGACAATCTCATCCTCTACCGCGGTGATGGCTGTGGTGTCATGACCGATACGAATCAATCCGCTGATTGGCATCAGCGCTGGGGACGTCTCGGAGCGAGTGATTTCTGTGGCGATGTACAATTCGATGATGCCACATCAATCACTCCACTCATCGCTCCGGAACATGGTCTGATGGATTTGCTGAACTGGATCGATGGTGCGCAAACGTCACTCCACGTCCACCTTTACATCCTTCAATCAAGCGAGTTGATGCAAGCGCTCATCGATGCTCACGACCGTGGTGTGGACGTTGTCGTCGTCCTGAATGAGCCAGAAGACTGGTGGAATTCAAACGACAAACAAGGGCAAGAAGCCTATGCCTATGCACTGAAAAACGCAGGCCTTAGTGTCCACTGGTTCGGTGGCTCAGGAGACGATCCGTACCTCTATCTCCACGCCAAGGTTGCTGTACGTGATGATGCATCAGTATGGATTGGCTCTGGCAATTGGAAAGCCTCCTCCCTGCCGTACGATGGCGATCGTGGAAATCGCGACTGGGGAATCATTGTCGACAGTGTCCAACTTGCCAACAATGTTCGAACAAAGATGGCGTTCGATGAAGAGTCAATGTACGTCCAAGCCGTCTCGCCGATTGCACCAACAAATTCCTACTCCATTCCAGAAGCACAAAGCATCGACCAAGCTACTGCAACGAGTTTCACAGGAACCTACACTGGCCAACTGCTGACTTGTCCTGACGATTGTGTTGATGGATTAACCGAGATGATTCAGTCTGCGGAAGACGAAATTCTTCTTTCCTTGCAATACCTCGACCTCGATTGGAAATGGGGTTGGGGTGAGAATCCAGTTGTTTCAGCATTGGAGCAGGCTGCAATGGATGGCGTGTCCATTCGCTTGATCATCAACGGTGCCTACCTTGACGAAGACATTCAGGATGTTGTCGACCGAATCAACAACGATTGGAACATCACGAATGGCTGGGACGCATCTGCCGTCATCATGAGCGAGGACGATGATGTCATGAAACTTCACAACAAAGGAGCCATCGTTGATGGTGAATCCGTCCTTATTTCGAGCATTAATTGGGGCGATTCAGCGATGGTTCGCAATCGTGAGATGGGACTCATTATCACCTCTGCCGAGGTTGCTGAACCCTACATTCAATCGTGGTATGCTGATTGGAACCGCCTTGACAATGTCACGGATTCCGACAACGATGGAATGCCAGACATCTACGAAGTGAACTACGGCTTGAATCGAACCGTTGCTACCATTGACGGAGTCTTGGAGTCCGATGCAGACAACGACAACGATGGTCTTTCCAATCTCGATGAATACACGCTAGGTGGCGATCCGTTCAATCCAGATACGGATGGAGATTGCATTCTCGATGCTGTTGAAGTGAGTTGGGCTCAAGCCACAGCGCTCGATCCGTCCGTGGAAGCAGTTTCACCTGAAGATGCGATGAACATGGCAGATGCTGATGGGGATGGTATCAATGAGGCAGACGCACTTGGCTGCGACCTTGGTGGAATTGAACCAGGTGACCCGGGTCCCAATGAAACGGACGAACCAAGCACGGACGACGACAAAGATGGCGTCCTCAATGCCGCTGATGAGTGCCCTGATACACCTGAGAATACTCCAACGGATGTTTCCGGTTGTTCCTTGAATCAGCGCAACGAAAAAGCAGGTGATGCAAGCGGTGAAGCTGAGGAAGGATTCGGTGAAACGTTCATGCTCTTGTTGATGATTGGTGGCCTCTTGCTCCTCATCGGGGCGGTTTACGGCATACTTCAGTCACGAAAAGAAAACGAGGCTCGAAAGGATTGGGTCACCGATCAACACATCGATGATGTCGTTGGAACCGAAGCGCAATGGGATCAGCCCGTTTTGGATGGACGTAGTGATGAGAGCAGTTCTCCACTTGCGAGCGAGTTGGAGCGGTTCCCTGGTTGGGATGAAACCATGTTGCAACAGTACCTTGACCTAGGATGGACCCTTGACCAGTTGGAAGAATACTATCAACAACAGGTCGCAGAACAGGGTTGAGTCGCGTAACCTTCACAAAGGACCGATTCCAAGCAAGGCCATGGCATACAACTCGACCAACCCTGTCTTCAAACCAGCCTTTTGGAATTCGATTCAAGGCAATGACAGAATGACGCTTGAAGGTACACTGCAAAAAACCGGAATTTTGTTTGGTTTGGCAACAGTCAGCGCTGTGGGCTCCGTTGCACTTGGATTCATTATGCCAGCGCTCCTCTATCCGATGATGTTGCTAGGGATGTTTGGTACAATGGGCATGGGTATGTTCCTTTGGTTCTCTCGTCCAGCAGAACCTACTGCGTTTGTCATCGTTTACGCAACGCTCGAAGGATTATTCATCGGACCACTGACGCTCATATTCGAGATTCTTTATCCAGGGATTGCCATCCAAGCGGGACTTGCCACATTTGGTGTTGTAGCGTGCATGCTCACCATCTATTCGGTTGGATTCCTTCGTCAAACACCAACCTTCAACAAAATCGTATTCACCCTAGCTGGATCGATATTCCTGATGTATATCAATAACATCTTCTTGTTCTTCCTCACCCCATGGACCATCCCATTCCTACACTCCTCGGGACCTATAGGAATTGGAATTAGTGTGTTTATCATCATCGTAGCCTCGCTGATGTTGATTTCAAATTTCGGTATGATTGATGCAGGTGTTCGTATGGGTGCTCCAAAGAAGCAAGAGTGGTGGGGCGCCTTTGGAATCATGGTG
>JAAXIR010000279.1 GCA_012270265.1 Candidatus Poseidoniales archaeon | reverse complement strand
TCAACCGTATCAAAACCATCGGTTGTGAACACGAGTCTTGATGAAGCGCCGATGTCTGCGTCAATTCATGCAACTTCCAAAGCGTCTGTCGGAGCAGTTGGAAGGGAAGGAAGGACCAACTCGTCAGAAGGCTGCTCGCCTCGTGGTTGACCTTGCACGTGTTGCGAAAGCAGAATCCTTCGTCGAAGTCGATCACGCACACGTTTCTGGCGTTTCTGTCATTACTGGAGGCCATGGGTTGCGTACTTTCCTCAAGGATTTGAGTGGAGATGATGATGGGACGGTTGTTATTCCAACGACGTTGAATTCAGCTGGATGCGATCGGGAAAAAATGGAAGAAATGGGTATAGCATGGCCCAATTTTCTAGAGCAACAATTCGAGATTGTTCAGGCCTATGACCGACTGGGTATCGAAGCAACATTGTCCTGTACGCCTTACGATCGAGGCATCGAGATCGAGGGCGACACCGCATCATGGGCTGAGTCGAATGCCGTTTGTTATTCCAACACATGGACGTCGTTAATCACCAATCGTGAGTCGGGACTGAGCGCCCTTGCAACAGCCCTTACTGGATATGCTCCTGCATGGGGGTTGCACCTCGAGTCAAATCGTCAACCGAACATCAGGGTCGTTGTTGAATGCGAGCTTGAAACGCTTTCCGATTATTCCATTCTTGGTGATTGGATTGGTAAGAATGCGAAGCCTGAGTGGGATTTGCCGTTTGGACCAATGCCGTATGTGGAGGGTCTCGATGCGTTCATATCGTTTGCACGAAAGAAGGCGTTAACTGCTGCAGCCGCCAATTACGGTTCACCGATGATGTGGGTTGAAGGGCACACGGAACCGCCTACACAATCCGTTGATACCATCGATTGGGAAGGAACGCTCGTCTTCACTCAATCGGACCTTGAGGCACGCTACGAGGAACTCAGTCCAAAAGGAAAAGTTGACCTCATCGTTATTGGATGTCCACAAGCAAGCTTGGAAGAAATGCGAACGACTGCAGCTGCCCTTCGCACACACATGGAGTTTGGAGAATCCATACCAAATCAACGGCTTTGGGTGTTCACAAGTCAAGAGAATTATGCATTAGCCGAGGCGGATGGAACCGTCTCGATGCTGGAAGAAGCAGGTGCCTTGGTTCTCGTTGACACTTGTCCAGAGGTCACGCCATACAACCGAGAAAAATACAATCATTTGTTGACGAATTCGATGAAAGCAGAACATTATCTGACCAGTGGCCTGAATCGAATTCCAACGAGTGTGGCTTCAATCGAGGAATGCGTTCGTCATGCCATTGATCCTGAGCGAGCGAATGGACCAACGCCAACGCTTGCTCAATCTTCGCATGGTGGTCACGTTAGTGCAAAGACGTTGCAGACTGGCCTTCAAATCATCAACGGCTCTGGTTTGGATTCACAAGGCAACTTCTGTGTTGAAGGTCGAGCGATGGTGACCGATGTTCCAATTACGTACCTTGGCTATGTTAATCGAGATACTGGCGTTGTTGAGGAAGCCGGACATCCCCTTGACGGTCGTGCGATTGAGGATACCATTCTCATCTATCCTAAGGGATCTGGGTCAACCGTTGCTCCATATGTTCTGATGGGCTTGTTGTATGAAAACAAGGGCCCACTTGCCATCGTCAACCGTGACGTCTGTCCGTTGACCCTTCCTGCATGTTCGTTGTTGAACGTTCCATATGGACACGGATTTGAGGAGGATCCATGCATGATGGTCAACGATGGAGACCTTGTTCGATTGAAGCGAGAACAAGGAGAAGTTTCGATTGAAATTCTTGAGCGAGTGTGAGACAATGCGTATCCTCGTTACAGGAGGTGCTGGTTTTCTCGGATCAGGCGTTGTTGAATCTCTTGTGCAAAACGGCCACGAGGTTATCGTTATCGACAATTGTTGGAGAGGAACGAAAGAGAATTTACGTGCGGTCTTGGACAATATCACGTTCATTGAGGGGGATGTATGTGTCACTGCCACGTATGAGATGATTACGAACCCGAGCAGTGTTGACCTCGTCTATCATCTTGCAGCCATCAACGGGACCAAGTGGTTTCATGAAGAACCGAGAATGGTGATGGATGTAAATCTCAATTCGACGTTGCGTTCGCTCGAGTTTGCAGAAGAAAACAATTGTCGCTATGTGTTCACTTCATCCCCTGAAGCCTATGGAGAATCTGAAATTATGCCACTCGGGGGTCATGAAGCCTCAGTTTTTCCTGTCGCTCACGAACACCAACGGCATGCCTATGGAGCAAGCAAGTATCTTGGTGAATTGGCTGTTCAACACGCTATTCGCCAAGGTCTCGATGCACGCATCGTGCGCCCATTCAATGGCTACGGGCCTCGATTGCTCGGCGACGAATATGGTCAAGTTGTCGCCATGATGTTGCAACGTGCTGTTCTCCAAGGAGAGATCATCGTTCATGGTGATGGTTCGCAAACTCGTTCTTTGACCTACATTGATGACCTTGTCCGTGGTATTGAGACCGCAGGTATGGTCGAAGGCCTTGGAGGAATGAGTTTGAATCTCGGTTCTGAGGAAGAATGTTCCATGCTTGACCTTGCTCAACGAATCGCTGAACTTGTTGAAAACGAAACAGGTCAGGCGGTCCGAATTCGCCACGAGCAAGGGCATCCGGGTGACTCAAAACGCCGTTTGCCAAATCTCGAGCAGACTAAGAAACACTTGAATTGGCAAGCCCATGTCACACTCGAAGATGGCCTTGGTCATACATTGCGGTCGATGTTGTAATGCCATTCTGTCGGCGTTGCCATGAGTCGATTCAAACCGTGTTGGCAGAGAATGTGTGCAGGCTGGGCATCATCAAGTCCACCTGGGATGAGAATGTCTGACAATCGGAGAATGGCCAATTTGGCTTTATCATGTGGCATATCGACTTATTCAAACAGATAAAGAATTATGGCATAGTCGGCATCGTTCATGACGAGTTCGTTTGATTCCAAACTTTCCAACCCAAACGCATCCCACTCGCTCGTACCGTGAGCGATTGGCTTTGCAGTTTGTTCAACCACAGTTGCTGCATTCGATGAGACTGGGAGGAAATTGAGAACAGCTTTCTTTGTCTGTCGCATGTTCAGCAACGTATCTCTCCAACGATTGTTTCGGTCTGCTGAGAGTGATACAACCGCCATCGGTGGTGAATTGGATACAACAGACAGCGAGGTGTAAGGAGCAATGTTGCGAACTCCTTCCTCGGATGATGTTGCAATGAGCGCCAACGGTCGTGGACTTGCAAGATTCGTCAACCATGCGGAGCGAGCATCATGGGTGAGTTCATCAAGGCTGAGGCTGCTCGCATCAGATTCTCCGAGCAGCTTTTGTTGAGAAGGAAACCACCGGTCAAGCTCACCAGCTTCGACCTCCATCACGGCATGTGCGGTGTAGTCTCGGTATGCCTCCCATTTCGCGATGGCTGCAACATCGCCTCGTTTCTGCTTTCGTTCGATGGAGGCATTGGCATAATCGATGCATTTCTTGAGAAACGAGATGACGTGTGCTTTACCTTCCACTTCATCACCTCTTTACGTCGTACTCTTCCCGAGTCATAAGAAATTGTGCAGGATTTCCAGCCCATACTTCACGATCTGGAAGGGGTTTCGTCAGAACGGAACCGCCTCCAAGCACTGCGCCTTGTCCAATGTGGGCGCCCGGTAGCACAGTGCAACCTCCTCCGATGACTGCGTGATCATGAATGTGAACTGGAATCCATTTGGTTGCATCACCTGATGGAGGATACTTATCGTTGAGGATGGTTGAATTTGGACCGATGAAAACAGAATTGCCGATGATGGTTTTGTCTGCGATGTAGTTTGACCCCTGTATATTGCTGTTGGCTCCAATGGTGACGTTGCGACCGATGTGGCACATCGAACCGATTGAAACATTTTCACCAACGGTGAGGTGTTTTCCAATGTAGCATGGTTTGTAGGCACACGATGTAGTGGACAAAGCCACGCGCTCGCCACCGACGTCTTGGTCCATGGATGGCCCTCATTCCTCAAACCCAAGTTCACGCATGAGCATGTCAACGTGACCTTTTGCTCGGACGTTGTATCGACACCACTTGAGTGTACCATCTGGATTGATGACGAATGTTGATCGAACACAACCCAGATATTCTTTACCGTAATTCTTCTTCATCCGCCATGTTCCGAACAGTTCGTGCAGGTGTCCCTCTGTGTCCATCAATAGTGGAAAATTGAGTTCTTGTTTCGCAATGAACTTTTCATGAGATGTTTCGGAATCTTTGGAAACACCAAGGACAACATAATCATCGTTGTTCAAGCGACCCATGTTATCTCGAAAGTCACAAGCTTGTTTCGTGCAACCAGGCGTAGAATCACGAGGGTAGAAGTAGAGAATCACGGTTTTCCCTTCTGCACCGTATGTGGCTAAATCATGCTCATTTCCCGCAGAATCTTTGCATGCGAAGGCGGGGGCGTGGTTCCCAATTTCAAGGGTGACAGGGTTGGTCATGTTCCTTGGGTATCGAACCACGTCATGAATGCTTGGTTTTGGCCGCAGGGAGTCCTCCAAACACCATGATGCTATATGCATAAAATATGATGCACAATAAATAATTCTAAGGTTTTGAGGCAATTGTTTGATAAACTGCCAGTGAGGAAGGGTAACTATGGCGGCTCCAAGCATGACGCGACGAAGCCGCAAGTACTTCAAGAAAATTCAGCGTGCAAAAACCAAGTACGAACTACAAAGCATTGCTTCGACCATACAAAGCGATCTTGACCGTCGCAATCTTTCTTACGACGAGGCACTGAACCTCGGTAACTTCATTCAAAATCGCGCAGACCAACTGCCGGGTACGTCCATCGTATATGCCGTATCCGACCGTGACGCATATCGGCGTACACTGGAGTTGTACCTTCGTGACGCGTTGTTGACTCGCACAGAGCAGTTGTTGCTGTGGGAAGAGCGCAGGCGACTTGGAATTTCGGACGAGGAACACGATCGTCTTCTCAATCAACTGCTTACAATTTGGAAATCGCAAGGAAAGACTGTGACCATTCAACGGTTCGAAAAAGCAGGAGGTGGCGCCGATGTTTAGGAACAAGATGCTTCCTATCCTCCTCGTTGTTTTGCTCGTCGGGCATTTAGCACTACCTTTTGCTAACGCAACCTCCACGAGTGGACGGGCAGGCCCAGATTTCCAAGTAACGAACATGCAATTCGACGGAGCAGGATCGGTTTTCACAAGCAGTGGGCTTGTCCTTGAACCTACCACGCACACTGTACGCGTCGATGTCGCCAACGCAGGCACATCTTCCGGTAACGCTTTCCTCTCGCTTGTCCACAAAGGCTCACCGAATGCCGCTGAACAGATAGTGGACACAGTAGATCTTGGTGTCATGACGGCGAATTCGGGAACGTCGACATATCTCTTGAGCTGGACTGCGACAACAGGTCCGTCGCAAACGCTTTTTGCTCGAGTTTCGGGTGCAAACGATGGCAATACCGCTAACAACGAATACAGACGTGATTTCGATGTCGACCAGTTCCGTGAGGGGAATGTTATCGCTGACGACCTTCCTGTGCCTGCGCCTGGGAACACCTACGTCTTCCTCGACCGCCAATCGCACATGTTCAACACAACCATTCGCAACGACGGAGTTATGCCATTTTCAGCCGTTATGCAGATTGTTCTAACGAACGCATCGAACACACCTTCCACCATCGAACATTGGTCGAACACTGTAACGATGGAACCGGGTTCGATTTTCTCCCCATCACAAGGTGAGGTCCTGACCGGGCAGTTCTCTGCTGCTTCTCTCACAGGTCTCTGGAACATGTCTGTCAGAGTGGTCCTGAACGGCTCCCTTACTTCTGATCCGATTACTCATTCAGAATTCGATGTCGTTTTCAGCAACTACATTGCAGAAATGGTCGGTCCGTCTGATCGAACCACAGCGCCAGGGGATTCGACCACACTGTACTACATCATCAAAAACATCGGCTCAACCACCGACATTTTCGATATCAGCGTTAGCAGTACGCTTGGTTGGGCAGATACAGCATTGGATGGTACGTCCACAACTCCGCTCACTGCAGGGCAAACAACCACGCTACCAATCACGGTCAACGTTCCGCAGAATGCTGCGTTGTCCGATGTTGACATTGTTTCTCTCTCCCTCACCTCAGCCGGTAGCGGGTACAGTCTTTCTGACACAACACGCGTGATGGCTGGTGAATTTCTTCAAGCCACCGTCGATGTCTCCAACGACACCACATACGTACTACCGGGTAAAACAGATACCATCGGCTTCAATGTAACCAACACAGGCAATGCGCCGGCATCGTTCAATTTGCTATCAGGCCTCTCTATGAATACGCTCAATTGGAATCACAACATTTCGATTGAAAACACCGGTGCACGTCAAGTCGGCCCAACTGTATCTGGATTCCTTCATGTCGAAGTTCCTTCAATCAAGCTCCCCTTGGTTCCTGCCGAGCATAATCGTGCAGGTGACAGCCTGAGTGCTTTCATCATCGCTCAAGCAGACGTTGGCAGCATCCCAACAACCGATTCCGGTCAAATTGAGGTGCGACCTGCGATTGTCGTTGATCCCGGCCTTCCCGTGGATAGCATCGTCCTTTCTGAAAGTGACGTGATGAATGCGGGTTCAACCATTGGCGTGAATGAAATTCTTGCTCTTGAGGTCCAAGTTCGTCACAACCTTGTCTCCGATTTGGCTGAAACAATCGATGCAAACATCACTGTTGGTGATATCACATTCGAAGCGTTGACATCGGGTGGATTCAACGAAGCTGATCGCTGGAATGCCTCAGTGACACCGGGCCAAACCAATGGTCTGACCCTTGGAGAATCCTTCCCTGCATCTCTTGGGATTCAGCGCCGCACTGGCCAACTTCCAATTGCAGGGACCGTCAAAATCCCAGTGACGACAACGCCAACGCTTGGTAGCACACACACTGCCTCAGCGGTTTATGCTCCTGTCATCGAGCAGAATCTTTCGATCGTTGTACCGAAGGTCGTCGATGGTGAGATTACCGAGACAGGACCACTCGATGCCGATGTCGGCGTTGATACAGATTTCATGTTCACATTCGGAAACACTGGCAATGACCGATCTTCATATCGTCTTGAGATTGTCGAGAATTTGCCGAGCGGATGGTATGCGAATCTCACAACAACCGGCCCAAACAACACGATTCTGGACCTTGCAAGTGATTTTGAGGATTATCCAGCCACGAGTGGCGGACACCTTTCTCTTGTAACGCTCACCGTCAAGACGGACCCGCTCGCTCCTTCGCAACTCCTCCAACCACTAACGGTTCGCTACTATGACCTCGACACCGGATCCTACATTGGTCAACAAACCATGGATATTCGTGTCGGTGAAACAATCAATGCATCCTTAACGCCAACCAACCAATCGATCGATATCACGCCTTACGAGCAGTTGTCTGCGTTTGTCAACATCGAGAATACCGGTAACGCACCCCCAACGTACTCTGTGTCGTTGGACAATGGTGGATACGAGGATGTTCTCTTCGAGCTCGACTCCTCCTCATCGGTTGTCATTGCCGCAGGATACGCTTCATCGGTCCGGGTCAACATCATTCCTTCGCCCGACGCAAGTGCAGATGAATTTTACATGTCGATTTTGACCGTATCCATGCTTGATGAAAACGGTGACCTTGTTGAGCTCAATGCCAACATTGTCGCCAATATTTCTGAGGTCCACGATGTCCAACTGACTTCGCCTGATTCCCTCGCCGCTGTTCCAGGCACCGTGCTGACATTGCCGTTTAGTCTGACGAACACTGGGAATCTGGTTGAAACAGTGAACATCAACATCACTGTTGACGGTGGATGGGGCACAACGCCAACCGTTCAATCGTTTACCGTCCCAATCAACGGAATCTCGAATGGCTCCTTCGACATCGACATTCCAGCACTCGATGGAACCGATAACCTCCTCAACGGAGCCGTTCACGATGCGAATTTGACGGTTTACAATCCAGAGACTGACGATGTCTATGTACTCAAGAAAGTGCAACTGCTCGTAGCTCCAGTGTTCACATACACCATCGAAGGATGGGAAAACGAGTACTTCTTCCACGAGGGAGATAATCGTCAATGGAACGCCATCATTACCAACACAGGGAACAAAGATGTCTACGTTGACATTGGTTACGAAGTTCGTGCACCTGGCTTAACAACCACGAGCGATGATTGGATTGTCAACACAGGAGATTCATCGACGCAGTTGTTGCTCCGAAGAAACGTGCCAGTTCAGCTGACTGTGAGCGTCGACAAGAACGCCGCAGGCAGCAGCAGTACAACCCTCTCGACTGCTGCGGACCTCCGTGTCACAATCGTACCAACGGATGTCGATGTGGATGGAAGCGGCG
>JAAXIR010000064.1 GCA_012270265.1 Candidatus Poseidoniales archaeon | reverse complement strand
CCCAACAGCAGCCAACCCGAACCCAGTCAACCCAGACCCACGATGTCAAACCCGTAGAGCCTCTTTCTCTCAATTCAACGACTGGGATGGAGACGGTGTTCTCAACTGGGAAGACATCGATGACGACAACGATGGAATCATCGATATTCTCGACATAGACTGGGATTGCGATCTCGACAACGATGGAGATCTTCACGCCATCAACGGTGCGTTGTATCGTGACGATGGTCCGAATGCTGTCGATTCTGACATTGACGGAGATGGTCTCGAAAACGACATTGACTGGGACGATGATAACGACGGTCTTTCAGACTTGTACGACCCAGATGATGGAAACTGTGGAGCGGTTGACCCTGATCTCAACGACGCATTCCAGACTCCGTTCTATCCAGTCGGTGACCTTGGTGCTCTCGATGGTAGCATCGACAACCAGGACTACACCAACAACCTCGATTCCTACTGGGCCATGGTCTTCTGGCACAACCCATTTGCAGACATGATGATCGATTACAACGGATACGACGGTACAACCAACCCGCCAACTCCAGGAAACGTTCCAGAATTCTACTGGTTCCTTTTCGCTCGCTGGTCATCGTACAACGGTGGTAACGAGTGGGACATTGACAGCGATGGCGATTCACTCGTCAACGGATTGGACATCGACCAAGATGCCGATGGCATGCCAGACTGGTGGGACCAAGACGAAGGAAACGACGGTATCATGGACGTCAACGACGTGAAGATGGGCGGTACATTCAACATGAGCGTTTGCGGCCACACTGTCGGAAACCTTGGACAAGGATTTGTCTGCGGTTATTCCTATGCCATCGCATACCAAATGCCACTCAACGGCGTTACTGCACAATTTGGTCTGCCGTATTCAACTCGTCCTGACGCTGTGATTGATCAGGGTGCAACAGCAGGTGGACAATCCGGAAACTGGTCCTGTACACCTGGTGCTCAGGGCGGTTGTTGGCATTACGACTTCGGTGGCGATGGCGTCATCGACTCAGCCGTTTCATTCACACAAATGCAGAACAATCGCGATGCATTCGTCACATGGATTGGACTAACAACAGGTATCTGGCAATGGAATTCTGACAACGGACCGGAAGCGGACTTCCCCGATGAACTGGGAGCCGATCTCGACAAGAACGATGTCGATGGTGACACCGATGGTGACTTCTTCAACGACACCATCGACCTCGATGACGACTACGATTCCATCTTTGATTGGTTTGACGTCGATGACGACAACGACGGTCTTTGGGACTATTTCGAAGTCGATACAAACGACGACTTGGATGACGATACGGGCCAGAACAATGGCAATTTCTTCTCTGGAAGCAATTGTGTCGACAACGACGACGACGGAAACGATGCTGACGCAGACGGAGACGGTTTCTACCAAGCTGTTTGGGATCGAGGTGTCATGACGCTTGGTTTGCAACAACCGCGTGTGTACGACGTCGACAACGACAACGACGGCGTCCCTGACGGTGAAGATCCGGACGATGACAACAACGGTATCCTTGATGGTGACCAAGAGAAGCTCCCTGGTTGTTTCTGGGGTGAAGAACAATCCACTTGGGACCACGACAACGATGGAATCGTCAACTGGGCAGACGATGATTGGGACGGAGACGGCATTTCCAACACCGTCGAACTTGGCGCTCTACCATACGATTTCGTGGCACCATTCGATCACGATAACGACGGTACCCGTGATGACATTGACGAGGATGATGACCAAGATGGAATGCATGATATCGACGAAGTCATGCTCTGGCCAGAACGATTCAACCGCAACTCCACAAATCCTTGGGATCACGACGATTACGGCAACGGTGAAGCGCTTGCAAACCCGAACGACCTGACGACTGGACCTGACGTCAACGATACCGATGACGACAACGACACTCGAGATGATCTCGATTACGATGTGCTCGAAGAAGGCTTTACTTCCGACCCTTGTTACCAAGGCGCCCTTTCCTCAGATTGGGATCACGACAACGATTGTGTTCTTGATGAAGACGACAAAGCGTTGACATTCATTACACTCGATATACCGGGCAATTTGTGGCTCGATGCACGAAGTCCTGCCATTTTCAGTGGTGTTGTCGAGTGGATCAATCCGATTTCAGGCGTTCGTGAGAATGCGAGCGGCCTCCCTGTTCAAATTCACATTGAATGGGCCAACAACGGTACAACAGCCATTGAAACAACCAACATTCTATCCGACCAAAATGGACAGTTCTCTGTTGGTCAGTTCCTCTATCCTGAAGACATCATTGTTGGAGACAACACGACGTACAAGGTTTATGCGGTTGTAACCGAGATGTTTGCCTTCAATGGTGCAACCTCCTCGGACTATTTGGTCGGCGTTGAGGCAAACATGACCATTGACCCGAGCAGCAACAATTGGGATTACTTCCGAAGCGATGAACAACAGTTGTGGTTGGAATTTTATTCCTACTACTCTGCAGATTACGAACGTGGGATTTATTCAAACCCGATTCCGTATGCTCCAGTAACGTTCTCGTTCTATGGTGGATTATTCGGTAACCTAACGCACCCAACCAACTTCACCAACTTTGACGGCAACGGATACCGTGCAAACTCGTTCGGTCTGACTTCTGTTTCGTTTGAACAAACAGGTGGAGCGAACGGTGTATGGAAACAAGTTCAGTTCAACTCAACAATGGACAACGGACCAGGAAAAGCACCCGGCGGTCTTGAAGAGATCATTTGGAACAACAACACGAAGATGCACGACATTGTACAGGACGCACAAGGCCTGTCAACACAGTACGTCCGAGTAAACACCAGCCTTCCGAAAGGAGATTACAGTTACATCGGTCAAGTACAACCTGAGCTTGCAACAGAGTATCCGTTCCCATTCTTGCACGGCGATGAATTCGACAATGCTCGTTCGATGCGCGTCATGCACCGAATGAACATTGATGGAATTATGACCTTTGAAGGAGTTCATCCAATCACGTTCTTTGATTCAACCATCAACAACGGAGACGGAACCTTCGGTAACTGGCGCTACGTTTACCACGGCCCTGCTTTGACTGCTGCCGGACTGAACTACAATGACGTCTCGGCTTACAAGGCATACAGCATGCTTTGGGACGGAAACGATGCATCTCTGACTGGAGAAGCGGTCAACATCATCGATTTCGTTGATGTAAATGCAACGCATTGGTTCATCAAACTCGTAAACGGCGGCGACGGCGATTTGCCACCATGTGGCCAAATCGACCCAACCGATCCAGACAGCCCAGTTCGCTGTGAAATTGTCCCAGAAATGGACACAGGCACCTCGCTTGAATTGGCTGGAAGCGTCACCAACCGTACACTTGTTCCATGGACGATTGAACCTGTTGCTGTCCAACTTGACAAAGACAGGAACGGTGTCTTTAGCAGTGGTGGAGAAACCCAATTTACACAGAAGCCGAACTGTATGGATGCTCAAGGAAACAGAATTCCAATGCAAAGCATCGACGATGAAACAGAGTGCCTTACTAAGGGCGGTGTTGAAGCTGAGTACGATTACAACTTCACGTGGGAAAGTCAGTATTCATCTGGAACGTACGGAATGCGAATCGACTTTACCAACTCGGGATACTACTTCACAGGAAACTCGTCAGCACTTGCAACAACTGGTGCGTACATCAACGTCACCGTTGTCGGAACAACTTCATTTGAGTTGACCTCGATTGCTCGCTTGTACCGAAACACAAACACATCGATTCAAGCACGACTTGTTGACAACTCTTTGCAACCAGTTCGTGAAGCGCCTGTGAACTACACATGGTCGTTCGATGGACGAACAGAGACAAGCTACACCGATACGAACGGATTCTTTGAAATGCCATTCAACATTACAGCAGAAGACGATCTAGGCCTCTTCTCGCTCACGTTTGATTATGAGGGTACACCACTTCTCAAACCAAGCAATGCTGTGCAAGATGTATGGGTTGTTTCTCGAACTTACCTCTCGGTCGTTTCAACCGACGGAAACCGTCGTCAATCAGGTGACTTGTGGGACTTCACTGCCCAAGTGAAAGACGACAACAAGACGCTCGAATTCGATTCTGGAGGTCGCGACCTTGACGGAGAAAGCGCTCCAAACGGAGGATTGGTTGATGTTATCTTCGAAGGAACAGACTTCGATAACGTCCAACACCGACAGGTCGTCGCTACGTTGGCCCCATCTGCTGGTGTTATTTCGCTACCAGAGACGCAACCGGACAACTCTCATCTGTGCTACTATGACGGCAACGATGACGGGTTTGCAGACCGTGACCTGAACCAAGATGGTAACCTCGACCGTCTCGAATCCGTTGGCTGTTTGAAGGCTGATATCAGTCCACTTTCGCCGACCAAGTTGCGAGAAGACCCAGAGTCCTTCTTGCCTGATGGATTCGGCCCGGTCAACGTCGTTCTTCGATTTGAGGAATCGTTGCCAAACGAAGGTTGTGCACCGCTTGATGCGAGCTACCTCGGTCTGCAAGGACAATGGGATCCATGTGCAAACGTACCAGGAAACAACCACTACCGCACGGTCATGACCTACAATGCGAACGGCTTCTCACTCATTGGTCGAACTTCGTTGTCGGTCGATGACCAAGTTGTTTACACGAGTGAAGTCGATCCAGTAACTGGATTGGTTGTTCCAAAGCCAATGGTTGTCACAGGACAATTGACCGACGAACTTGGGGAAGTTCTCGTGGGACGAACCATCCGTGTCAGTTACGAGATGGTCAATGGCCAGAGCGGGCCAGTCAACTGTAATGCTGCAGTGACTGATTCGAATGGAAACTACTCCATCGTTTGTCCACTCTCTGACGTTCTTGCTGGAAAGACCAAGGTCACTGTTTCGTACTCGTCTTATGACAACAACGATGCATTCCGTTATGACAACAAGACCATCCAGACCGAATTCGATGTGTTTTCGAACTCATCGCTTTCGATCACTGAGGTTGGACCGTTCAAGTCGAGTGTTGATACGTACAGTATCGAAGGTATTCCATATCCAGTACTCTACCTGAAGGAATCCTTCCACATCGATGCATTGTTGACACAGAGCAACGGACAAGCAGTTGGCGGTAAGTGTCTCAACATCTACCTTGATCCAGAAGAAAACATCCGTCCAATTGCAACCATTCGAACCAACGATCTTGACGGTACCGTTGAGTGGTTCAGTGGCGACCCGCTTCAGAACCCATCGCTACGTGGTGTTGAACTCACTGGTGGAAAGAAGGAAGGTTTCCGAACACTGAAGGTTGCCTTTGAGCCGGACTTCAACGTCCCTGGTGGATGTGACAAAGACGTCGAGAACGTTCTGAATGGATCGGAGGTCGAAATGGAAGTTCTTGTCCGATCACGTGTTGATTTGCAAGTCGAGACCAACTGGTACTACGGTGGAGAAGCAGGAATTCCTGAAGGAACACTCGTTATCGGTGAGGTCGCACTCCTACGTGACCGACTCGACATTGCGATTGAGAATGAGGAAATCCAATTCATCCGACAATACCGTAACGAGACTGGTGCTTGGGTCACCATGTCGGCTGCGACAAACAAGACCGTCACCAATGAGCAAGGAATAGCTCGTTTCGAATGGTCGTTCGATGGACGCTCCTGTGACGGTGTTGAGTGTACTGGTGAATGGCAAGTCATTGCTGTCTATGCAGGCAGTCAAAACTTCCAAGCATCTCAGAACAACATTACGTTCGCTGTTGATTACAAGGCTGCTACAGAAGTTGAGGCGAAGGGCTTCTTCAGCCCAGAAAACGCCATGGCATTCAGTATTGTTCTGATGGCATTACTCGTTGCGGGTGCACTGTATTATCGCCGTGTCATGAGCCGACGTCAAGTCCAATCGCTCAGAGGTATTCTCACAGATACGATGATGCAGCTTGAAGCAAGCAACGAATACATCAAGATCATCTTTGATTGTTACAAGAACCTTGTACGTCACTTCCGCAAGTACGGCTTCATGAAGAAGGTTTACGAAACCACTCGTGAGTTCGAAGCAGCGGTCCGTGCAGCGTTCAACATGGTTCCTCCTCAACAACTCGATGCGTTCTTGACCATCTTCGAAGAAGCTCGCTATTCCGATCACAACATTGGTGTTATGCAGCGTGACCAAGCCATTTCAACGCTTGGAGCGATCACGTCCTCCATCACCAGTGCATTGGGTGAGGAAGGACAGGTCAAGCGCTACGAAGCAACCGGCCTTTACGACAAGCAAACCAAGGCTGGTGAATTCGTCGCTGCAGACGGTTCAGTTCGACAAGCTGGAATTGTTGAAGGCGAATCCACAGATTTCAAGATTTGATTGTTGAATCTGTTGCACTGAAAGTTGGTTCGGGCCAACCTTCAAGGGCAGGATGCGCTCTCGCATAGCCATGGAAGACTGGAAGTTACTCATCGACCAAGCCATGCAAGTTGAAACGAACAACACGATTGAAGCGCACAAAATCTACGGCGATGCCGTACGTTCCGCTCTCGCTCAGACGCAGATGTTGCTCGGTGACCTTGAGGCCGCTCAAGTGATTGAAGCACTCTATGGAGCTCTCGTTGCTTATTCGCAGCAAGTCATGTTGCGAATGAAGGCGGAAGACCCAGAAGTCGGAGGTGTTGACCATGCCTTCCGAGCAGGTCAGGCGTACGGCGTTTCATGTGTTCTCAACCATCTGATTGATCAGTTGACCGATGTGGCAGGAATTACAGCACTCGGAGCCCTTGACGATTTCTCGGATACACTCCATGATGAGATCATCATCCAAGGCCGAGCTGCTGGCTTAACTGTGGAATTGCTCGATGCAAAGGGCGAGATTCTCTTCGATTGAAGTCCTGCATTCGCGTCGGTGCCTTCATAACGGGTTGGTTGGTCGCGAGACTGCCTCAAAGCATCGAGGGAGTCATATGAGCAAGCCAACACGAAAGACAAATGCCGATTTGGTCGGTCTAATCGACCAACTGAAAGCCCAGTCTCGTGACACAGGTGCTGCACTATGGCGAGATGTTGCTAAGCGCCTCTCCAAGAGCCGCAAAAACTGGGCCCAACCAAACCTAAGCCGCGTAACTCGTTACGCTCCAGAAGGTGCGACCATTCTCGTACCTGGTAAGTTGCTAGGATCTGGTGAAGTCACAGGGAACCGCACCATCGCCGCCTACAGTGTCAGTTCCAGTGCACGAGCCAAGATTGAAGCCGCAGGTGGACGCGTTCTTACCTATGGTGAATTGATGAACGAAAATCCAAACGGAAACGGGGTGATTATTCTTGGATGAAGCAACAACCTACGTTTTTGACGCGGATGGCCTCGTCCTAGGACGCCTCGCATCCACAGTAGCAGACATGCTCCTCAAGGCTGCACGCTCTGATCGTGATGACAAGGTTGTCATCATCAATGCAGAGAAAGCCATCGTTTCAGGAAGTTCACGCTCTGTTCTACAGAACTATCACGACAAGTACGCACTGAATCACGCACGCAAGGGGCCTTACTTCCCACGTATGCCAGACATGATTCTCAAGCGCACCGTTCGTGGTATGCTTCCATACCAACGAAAGAGCAGTGGCCGCCGTGCACTTCGCAACCTTCGTGTTGAGATCGGCTGCCCTTCACACCTCGCCTCTGATCTACCAGAAGGTCACGTCGAAGGCGATTCAAGCAAAATCCGCAAATCCTTGCCAGAGAGTTTCGTCAGTTTGGGCGACATCAGTGCAAGCCTAGGTGCACCTGCGCACCGATGGACTGGAGGTGAACAATGATGGCACGAAAGAAGAAATCCGTTGAGAGTTCAGGAAAGCGCAAGACAGCCATTGCACGAGCATCTGTCAAAGCTGGAAAGGGCCGTGTTCGTGTGAACAGCGAGCCAATCGAAATTCTCCAACCTGCTCTTGCACGACGCAAGGCTATGGAACCACTCGTCATTGCTGATGCCATGAACCGATTGTCCAAGGTTGATATCAACTTGACAACAACCGGTGGCGGTATTATGGGTCAAACCGATGCCATTCGAACCGCAATTGCGCGTGGACTTGTCCACTACAACGGTGGAGCAGAAGGAATTGATGAAGAACTTCGAGATGAGTTCCTACGATTTGATCGAAGCCTCTTGGTCAACGATCCACGTCGTAAGGAACCAAAGCACCAACTTGGTCGTGGCGCTCGTCGCAAGAAGCAAAAGTCGTATCGATGAGGTGAACAAGAGATGATTATTCCAATCCGTTGTTTTAGTTGTGGTACCGTTATTGCTCACAAGTGGGATGAGTTCAACAACAAGATTGCTGAAGGAACCAGCCTCGATCAAGCACTTGACGATGTTGGCCTCGAGCGATACTGTTGTCGACGCATGTACGTTGGACACATCGATTTGATCGAAGAGATTGTCCCGTTCAGCGCTCAGCACAAGTGAGGAGATTCACGGGCCTGTGGGTTAGCTTGGCCTATACTTGGCGGCTGGGGGCCGTCAGACCCCAGTTCAA
>JAAXIR010000205.1:3215-8508 GCA_012270265.1 Candidatus Poseidoniales archaeon | reverse complement strand
TGCAGAGTTTTGTTTTCGCTCCATCGATTTGACAGGCTGCAACGAGTGCAGCGAGGTTCCCTTGCATTTCCTTGTGCGCTTTCAGATAGAATTTCTTCGCTTTGGATGTTTTTCCTGCTTTCTCAAACACGCTTCCAATGGTACGATAATCCTGCTCAATCGGGGTCAGTTTGGAAAGGAGTGTCGGTGCTGTTTGCGAGAGAATTTTTTCCAATTTCTTTCGCTCGCGAAGAAGAACAGACGTTGCCTGAATGGCAAGCTTGCTCTTGCCGCGTATCGATAGGACTTCGGCCAAAATTCGAACGCCTTTGACGAGCAATGTTTGTGTTGCCCCATCCCGCTGTTTGTTGGCGAGTAACATGGATGTGAACTCGCTTGCCATGACTTCGACCATTTCATGTCGCTCTTCTTCGAAGTATCGAATCATCTGCGCAAGCGTCTGATTCGGATCGGACATACCAAACAAGAAAACACCTCACTGTCCATGGTTTGCTGCCGTCAGGGTTGTTGTTTCAACAACACCTGATAGGGTACGAACGTTTCGTAAAACGAGGTCCGATAATTGTGAAAAATCGTCGACGACCACCTTGCAATACACATCGTATTCGCCAAACAGCACCATGGCCTCTTCGATTTCAGACATCTCGCTGAGTTCGTTGACAACGTCTTGCTCTCGGCCGGGCTCCGTCGTGAGTAGGACAAGGGCGATTGCGGCCATAGCATACCATTCCAAACCTCATGTTTAATTCTTCACGTCGTTTGGTTGCTCTGATGAGCATGCAGCCTCGCGTCATTGCCCTCACCGGTTCGCCAGGAACTGGGAAATAGACTCTCGCTTCACGCTTACAAAAGGAATGTTTTAAGATCATACAACTCTAAGAAGCAGAGGAAAGTGTTGATGCCCTCTCTCAATTTGAAGAGTTACGCGAGGTCGAAATCTCAAAACTTGCCGAATGGAAATGGGAAGGCGACAGTCACTGCGTGATTGATGGTCATCTTTCTCATCACTGCCCAATCGATGCTGTAATTGTACTACGGTGCAACCCGTACGAGCTGCGAAACCGGCTTGAACAACGCATGGGTTATGAGCCTGACAAAATCGAATCGAACGTAGAATGGGAACTCATTTCTGGCGTATGGGCCGATCTTATCGCAGTGCATCCACATGCAAACGTAATGGAACTTGATACGACTGAACAAGATGTTTCGGTTGAAAGTGTCCTCGATTTCATTTTGAATGATAAGCCTTCGACTTCCGTCGAAGAATTCATCTCGGATTCAATTGACTGGATTGCAACTGGAATTGATGCCGAAAGCATATGACCTTTCTTCACTAGGTTGCATCGATTGAGATGGCACTTGAACAACTCAGAAAACGGTGGGAAGCCGTTGCCTCGCCTCTTGTTTCCGGATTGGGCAAGACCAATCCTGCCGTATTGACGTGGCTCGCACTTCCCGTTGGAATCGCTGCTAGTGCTCTTGTTTTCCTTGCCCCGAAAAGTGATGCGGGAGCAATCATGCTCATTGGCTCAGCATCGTTGATTGCGTTCTCAATGATCCTTGACGGCCTTGATGGGCAACTCGCTCGGCAAACAGGCCAAGTGTCCCGTTGGGGCGATTATCTCGATCACACGCTCGATCGTCTCCTTGATGCGATGTGGGTTATCGCCATCGCCTCAAGTCCAGCATGGGTCGATGATCCTGCGATGGGTTGGGCAGCAGCATGGTTCACCATCCTAGGCTCCTACATGGGAACGCAAGCCCAAGCCGTCAGTGGTGGTCGAAATTATCGAGGATTCTCACGAGCAGATCGAACGATCTTGACAATTGCTGCGCTTGCATTGACAGGCATCTTTTGGCTTATTGGAGTTGAAGATTATTCAGCAGCTTTCGCCCCAATTGACCATCTTGAACTGAATCCTCTCACCGCCGTTGTGATTCTTTCCGGTCTCGGTGGAATCTACACGTTTTGTGTTCGATTTTCGCAAGCGAGAAAAGAGATCATCGCGCTCGATAAAGAGCAACCTCTACCTCAACCAAATCAAGATGAATCGGAGTAAATCTCTGACAAACAAATACGTCGGTTGTTCACGTTATTAATCGGCATACTCTTAACGGGCGGCGGCGACGTATTGTGTGATGGGTGCGAACGCGCTGAACCGTAGTCTCCAACCGAAGGCCGTCATCATGGTCTTGCTCATGATGTTGATGCTTGTTCCACTAACGCCCGTTTCCACTGCTGCGGATACGAATCCGGACAACCTGCAAGCACAGCACATAGCCGCAACATTTGATCCAGTTTCGGAGACAACAACGGTTACCTGGCAAAACATCGACACGTACAATGGAAACGTTCCTTACTACCATTCTGCGACGTATATCGTACACCGTCACACAGAACCGATCACACAATCAAACATCGATGTTGCGCAAACCATCGACTCGGTCGCTGCCTGCGAAGCCAACGTCTACGTGCAATACGCTTGGTGCCTCAGTTCTGCTGGAGGGAACGGAGGACAACACCCAGGCCACAGCGTTTCCTATCTCGTCGATGCTGGTACCAATGGCACGTTTTACTACGCGGTCACCATCGAATGGGACGATCAAGGAACAACCGTTTCCTACGAGGAACTCGACCCTGACGTTTCCACGTTGACCATTGGCGTCGAGGAAGTCACATCTCCAATTGAAACACCGTTGTACTTCCAAGCTTCTTATTCACTTGCTGACAGTGAAACAACACTCACTTGGATCAACTACCACTCGCCGCTACTACCCAACACGGAACCTGCACTTGAGAACACAAGCATCTTGATTTGGCGGTCCACAACTGAGATTTCTCGTAGCAATGGTGGCCAAGTGTATCAGCAATTGACACCAATTGCAAATCTGTCTTCGGATCAGGAATCGTACGTTCACACCGTTCCTCCAAACACGAACGAAGAAGCATATTACGCCATTACCTACTACATTCCAAACAAAACAGGTCCAGGAGAAGATTTCATCGATTTGCGTTTCCTTTCAGGCAATGCATTGACCCAACCAGTTCTTGAGGACAACCGTCCTCCGAGCCATGTAACCGTTTTCTCCGTGAGTACGAGTTCCGAAGATGATGGAACTGGTGAAACAGAATTGACGTGGTTTGGCGTTCCCGGTGAATCCGGTGAACGATACGACTTGTATGTCTCTGGTGTTGCCTTCACGTCCATTTACGATACGGGTGTGACCTTCCTTGCTTCACTGTATGAAGACCAAGCCCTTGAGGACTCAAACAGTCCTTACCAATACACCCGAGAGTTGCCCATCGGCACTCTTGGTATGGCATACTATTGCGTTGTAACCGTTGATGCCATTGGACTCTTCAACAACGAAACAAGCGGTGGCTCATGCGACTCCATCGAAGAAGATGCCTTCAGCAACTGGCAAAAAGAGCCAACAAACGTCTATGCTGAATTCATTGGCGACCGTACCGTTCGTGTGACTTGGACCGATCAACTCGGTGTCGAAGGTGAGCGATACCACATTTACACTTCCAACGGCGTGCCGACCAACCCTCAACAATTTGCCACGCAAACAACGTATCATGGCTTTGTGAACGACAATACACAGGTGTTCGATATCGTGATGGGATCAGACATTATCTCGGAAACAGGTGCTGTCCTCAATTGGTATGTGTACGTTACAAGTGAGGCACAATATGTTCATGCAAATGGTTCGTATGAGTACATTGGTCTCGACCAGAATTACTTCGGCCCTGTCGAGATTGATATCACACCACCAACATGGCCACAAATATCCATTTCTGAAAGCCGTGGAGATCTCGGCTTCGTTGCCATGGAGTGGGGGAACTTACAGGAACTGAGTGAGTCGTACCAGATTTGGCGGCACAGTGGCGACCCATTTGAGGAATCATCGAGCAGCAGCAGCGATGAAGATGGTTGGGAATTGGCCATGGATGATATCGATGTCGGCCTGCAAAACTCCGCTACGATTATTCGAAATGTACCAATCACACCTGGCTCAGAACAGGACGCATGGTATGCTGTAACAGTTTGCGATCGATTCAACAACTGCAACAACGAAATCTTAGAAGGATTGAATGCAAATCTCCTCCGAGAAGATGCTCGACCTCCGGTGGTTGATATGGAATTGGTCAATGAGGAAGGTATTCCTTACACAAGCCCATCGCTGGTCCCTGGTTTGTACACGGTCAAGATTGAAGTGAGTGAATATCTGAAGACGACGCCAACCATTGAGGTCTTCTCAGAGGATGGATACAATGAGACTGCTGGCGGAGCGGTCATGACTCAGACCGCAGACAATTCACTCAATCCTGATAAGGGGCCGGAGTACAGTTTTGAGTTCAGAATTTCAGGAACCGAGAAAGCAAGCGATCTGACCATCCGGATGACGCTTGTTGATTTGGCAGACAACCAAGGCGTCATCACCAACACATCGTACAAGATTGATGCTCAATCACCAACCATTGCTGTTTACGCCCCATCACCTTCCTCGGAAGGCTCGAAATACCTCTACGGGAATAAAATCAACCTGATGTTTGCTGCAGAAGACGATGTACAAATCGGTAGCCTGCAATACCGTTTCACCTTCAACTACGGAGGTTTGACGGGATCAACGAGCACCTCTCCTTGGGCCAATGCTGAAGGAATCACCGACATCAACGGCGATGCAACTTCACTCGTCAGTGACATGGAATTCTCCGCAGGAACCTTCGATGCAGGCCAACACGCCATCACTGTACGTGCTCTTGATACAGCTGGAAACCAAAGAACGGCACAGGTTGTTTTCGTTGTCGACTTCTGTCGAAACAATCTCGAAGGTCAGACGGTTTGTACGTTTGAGGAAGATCTCAAACCTGAACCTGAGCCTGAAATTGTCACTCCCTCGATGAGCGAACCGCCGTACGTGCTCGTATGGATTGCAGTTGCAGTCAACGTTGTCATCTTCATTGTCGCTATGTTGATTGTTCAAGTGAGCTTGTCCGGTCCGAAGAAGAAGAAGAAGGGCGGAGACGAGGATGAAGACGATGATTGGATGTCTGAATTCATTGGAACTACACAAGACTTGGACATGGATTCCATCACAGGAACAGGTTCTGCTGCTGAAGAAAAGAAGGAAGAGGAAAAGAAATCCGAACCTGCTGAGCCTGAAGAGGAAGATGATCCATTCGCTGTCAATGTTGTTCAACGCAAGACGCGACGCAAGAAGAAGGCCGAGGAAGAGGAGGAAGACGACGATGACGACGACGACCTCTCATGGGCTGGTCTTGATG
>JAAXIR010000205.1:0-3205 GCA_012270265.1 Candidatus Poseidoniales archaeon | reverse complement strand
ATGAAGAGGAAGATGATCCGAAGCCTCGCAAGCGCCCTCTTCGTAAGCGACCTGCTCGAAAGGCAGCACCAACCCGTAAGCGCCCTGTTCGACGCAAGAAGAGCGAGGATTGAATCGTTGATGTGGTCAAATGGCTGAACACATTGAACATCATCACCACTCTGTCCTCGATGCATTCAATCCGATGCACAATCGATTGAACTGGTTGCTTGCAGCCGTTCCCATTACGCTGTTTTTTGAGTTTCAGCACAATGTGGAAATGACGTTTCTTTTCTCAATGATTGCAATCATGCCTCTTGCCTTCCTTATGGGGCATGCGACGGAAGAAATCGCATTACGAGCAGGAGAAAACCTTGGTGGCCTGCTTAATGCAACGTTTGGAAATGCCGTTGAAATCATCATTGCAGGTCTTGCTCTTTGGACGGCTGCTCAACATGCTGATCAAGCGGAAATCATGATCCAGTTGGTGCAAGCGAGTTTGATTGGAAGCATTCTTGGAAACCTGCTGTTAGTGCTAGGTTTGGCACTTCTTTGGGGAGGCTACAAGCATCGGACACAAACCTTCAATCAAGAAGCTCTCTCGATGAATGGAAGCTTGTTGCTTCTGGCCGTTCTCGCATTGATTATTCCTGCTGCAGCATCACATACTGGTGCAGATTCCAACATACTGAATCTCTCACGATATGCTTCTCTTGTCCTCCTCTTGATGTATGGCTTGTCTCTGTTTTTCCAATTTAAGACACATTCTCATTTGTTTGATGTGACATCAGAGGCCGAGGAAAAAGAAGAACCGAAAATGACGACAAAGGATGCGTGGATTCTTCTCATTCTTGCGACCGTTTTGGTTGGATGGATGGCGGAAGTTCTGGTCCACAGCGTCGATGCAGCGGCTGAAGGATGGGGTCTACCAACCCTGTTTATTGGTGTCATTCTTCTGCCCTTCTTTGGTAACGCTGCGGAGCATTTCACGGCTGTTTTGGTCGCTGGAAAGGACAAGATGGATCTTTCACTTGCAATCGCCATCGGTTCGAGTGTTCAAATTGCTGTCTTCGTTGCTCCACTCATGGTTCTCTTTGCTTGGGTGTTGGGCCGCAATCTATCACTCGAATTTGGTAAGCTTGACACGGCGGCAACGTTCATGTCCGTTCTTGTAGCGAATTTCATCCTCAATGATGGGAAAACCAATTGGCTCGAGGGTGTGATGTTGCTTGCATGTTACACCATCCTCGCTCTTTCGTTCTTTGAGGTGTGAACATGTTGGATTCGTTTACCTCGAGAGGAAAAGCTGGTGCTGTTCTGATTGCCGTTGGCATTCTTCTCCTTCTAGCTGGGATGATTGGTTATACATTGACTGGAGAGGTCGAGGATGTACCAACACCAAATACACCCAATCAGGCCTTCTTTGCAGACGATCCGTTGCCCGAGAACGTTCTCTCACCGCTTTTTGCTGCAGAATTGACCATTACGTGGGACCGTGATGATGTGTGGATGGGTCTTGTTGATGCTGATGAGAAGAAGCGATGTGAAGACGTGCCAAGCAGCTTCTTCACGCCTGGCCTAGGATGCGATGGAACGTCAACAAACTTCGTTGCCGGTGATTCCGGTGCGACCGCTAGCGAAGGATTCAGTTGGAACATGGAGTCTGGAACATACTTCGCAGCTCTCGGCGCAAAGGATGGTGCACTACCTGCTGGAACAGAAGTGATCGTGTCGTATGAAGTGCATATTGGCCATTCATTGCTGAGCATACTGGTCTCGTTCGCTGGCATGTTTGCTGGGGGCGTTCTGATGTATTACGGTCGAACGTAATCACTCAACGCCTTCGTAGTAGGATTCAACGGCATGATCCAATTCTGCGATAATGTTCTTCTCATCGAGCGATAATGTGACGCCATTCTTTCGTAGTGCTCGTCCATTCACCCACACATCGAGACATTCTCCTCCATTGTAGATGAGGTTCGCAAGGTGTCGGTTGTTGGAACGACCGAGAGGTCGCATACGAATGTCATCCAAATCCCAAGCGACCCAATCTTGACTTCCCTTTGTTGCCATCTTGAAGATGTCCTGTGCTGGAAGGAGCGTTGAGTCCCAATGATCGTGACGTTGAACGAGACTTGCAAGTCGAGCTTCATGCAAAAGATTCAGCCCGTTTCCACTTGATGCTGCTCCATCGGTTCCGATGCGGACATCAACACCTGCATCACGATATGGTGGGAACGAAAGCGTACCGCCGCATGCTAGTTTCATGTTGGATGATGGGCAGTGTACAGCAGTGACATTGTGTTCGGCCATCATACGAATCTCGTTCTTTTTGACCCAAGATGCGTGGGCAAAAATTGTACCAGGTTGAATGAAGTCGATTGAATCGAGATATTCAACAGGGTACAATCCATTGGATTCTTTGCAATCTGCGACTTCTTTCCTCGTCTCACTAACGTGAATGTGCAAACGACCGTTTCGGCGTTGTGCAAGGTCGCTTGCACGTTGCAACGTTTCCTGCGAACAGAGATAGACAGAGTGGGTTGCGATGGCATATTGCACCAAATCCTCCTGTTTGTTCTGTGCTAGAAGTTGATCGAGTTCCGTCAGAGCAGATTCTGCATCGTCATGCGAAGGAAGTGCAGCATCGCTTACGGGTCCACCAATAAGGCCACGAAGTCCCGCATTGGTGAGCACTTCTCCTGTAACTGCAGGGAAGAAATACATGTCTGCTGCAAAGGTCGAACCGGTACGAATCATTTCTGCAGCAGCAGCACTGGTACCTACGCGAACGTATTCCGGCGTGATGCGTGCCTCAGTTGGAAAGATTGCTTCATTCAACCATCGATGCAATGGATAACCATCGCTGAAATCTCGAGCATTCAACTGCATGGCGAGATGGGTATGCCAGTTTTGCAACGAACGTGTCAGAACACGCTGTGAACCATCGATCTCTTCGACAACGTCCTCATCGCCTTTTGATTCTGACCACGAACCATCTTGGTGAAGGAGGACGTCTCCTACAATCTTGTTGAACTCATCGTCGTACAGGACGGTGTTGGTATAGCGTACTGCTGTATCATCGCCCATGTTGATGCCTACCCCTGCTTCTTCATGAGCCTAGTGTTTGAATCGGTGGAATTATGACCACACGTTCATGCCCTCGGTCAGCGCCACTGTGGCTTAGTTGGTAGAGCGTCTGATTCGTAATCAGAAGGTCGGGAGT
>JAAXIR010000052.1 GCA_012270265.1 Candidatus Poseidoniales archaeon | reverse complement strand
GAAATTGTGGACGGTCTCATCGCTCAAGCGACCTTCAAGCCAAGCACGGGCGTAGATACCTGGCGAGGCGTGCCCTTGCCAGTAGACGTGATCGCCCCAGCCATCGCCATCCTTTCCTCGATAGAAGTGGTTCAGTCCAACTTCCCAGAGATGAGATGCGGATGCATACGTGGAGATGTGGCCTCCAATGCCATCGACGTATTTGTTGGCCCGAGTGACCATCATCATCGCATTCCAGCGGTTGATGGTGTGAAGGCGCTTTTCCATCTCAAGATCGCCTGGATAGGAGCCCTGCATATCAGGAGCAATGGAGTTCAGATACGGTGTCGTCGTCGTATCGATGTCGATACCCGCATCAGCACCGGCTGCAATCGCACTATGGAGCAATCTCTCTGCACGCTGAGCACCTTGCTGTTCGACGACTTCCTTGACAGAAAGCTCCCACTCATGGGTCTGAATAGGGTCCTCATCAGGCAAAGAGTTGTGAGCGCCGGAGCGTCGCATCATGGTCCCTCCGTTACAACCCTCGGGTGGACATGACTTGAACCCCTCGCAAGCATCATACGGCTCGATAGACCTTCCATTCGCCCCCACCATTGAGGAAAGGAGCAGTTCCTGAAGCCATCTTTTCGTAGCCTGATGGGACCTCAACATCGATGTCAGGAGCAATCACAAGATAGGCAACGTTGGACAAATCGCCTCGGTTTTCCATGTTCAACCCCTCCAACTCAACCTCCCAGTTGCTGTCCGGCGCTCGCCAATGACCGGTGATGTCGCGGTCACCCTCTGCATCAATCTCGAGTCTGAACGTGTACAGCCAGTGCATAGCAAGCGCTTCATCATCGATATAGAGGAAATCCTCTCCGTTCGCTATTTCCTCTGAGAACGATTCTGCAGCATCGTCTGTCCACATTGTTTGACCGTGCATACCCGCTAACATAGAGAGCGGTAGGACAAGAAGCAGAGCGAGCATGATTGGTTTACCTACGACCAAAGGTTTGTCCCCTATGCTCCTGTTCAGCAACAACAAGAGCGGGAAAACGAGTGCTGTGAGATAACGTCCATTGTTCCCCATCAATATCATGTTCTCCCACAATGGAAGATTCCAACGGTCTGCCTCATAGACCCACAAAGAAGCGATCCACATCGACATGAGGAGTGTTCCTGAAGCAATGAAGACAAGAAGAAAGACCGACATATTGTCATTGGATTGCTTGACTTGAGCAACCCCCTCGGATAAGAAAGGCCAGCAACACATCCCAACCAAGAGATACAGCCCGAATCCATCCAAAAACGCTACAACAAGAGAAAACGTCCACTGCACAGGATGTGTGCGAATCGATGTGAGCGATCCACCCGTTGTAAATGATGCAGCAATCATTGCCACGAGTACGAGTGGAATGGAAACTGAGAGCGCCATCATGGGATTTCGAGAATAGGTTCGGAATTGTGGCACAAGACGATCCAAAGCAACCCAAGCAAGCAAGAGACCAACAAGAATCCAACCGACCATTGCGGATAAGCCCTTCACGAGAACGAGCAAATGGATGCTGGCAACCGCCAACAAGAGCCATTGAATGAGCTTCCTGCCTCGAAGCTTGAAGATATACAACGAAGCGAGAATGATTCCTGCGACAGCGAGAGCAACGGTCGATTCAGGATACAGACGGCCTGTAGCGAAGATGAACGATGGATGAAGTGAGATGAAGGCAGCAAGATGTGGCTTTCCTTTTGTCGCTCCAAGAACAAGCCCAATCAGCACAAGCATGGGGAGGAAAGCAGCAAACGGGAGCAGCCATGAGGGATAGAGTTCGAGGATTTGCCACCAGCCACGCTCCAACATTTGGACATCGTCTGGATTGCTCGCAGAGGGATCCTCAGGGCGTACATCACCCCACTCAAGATTTGGCGTCCCGTCTTCGTTGGATTCAATCGCAGCAAGATGAAGATGCGTATCAAGACCGTAATCACTTGATGCAATGGACGATAGATGAAGAAGAAGACCAAACACAAGCAGGCCCCACCATACTCGGTGATGCTTGGTTTCCTCCTCGCTCATGACCACAAAGCCGGAGGGTTGGGTTCAACTCTTTCGGATGTCTGGAGGTGTCATGAGCGGAATCTTAGATGGAATCAACATTCTCGACCTCTCACGAATTCTAGCTGGTCCCTACACAGCACAAATGCTCTCTGATTTGGGAGCGAATGTGACGAAAATCGAAGCACCGTGGGGGGATGATACACGGGGCTGGGGTCCACCATTTGCAACAGACTTCGATGGTGAGCGCGTTGCAGCGTATTTCCTGTGCTGCAATCGAGGAAAAACCATTCTTCAAATGAACTTGAAAGAGGAAAAAGATCGACTGATGAAACTGATTGAATGGGCCGATGTCATCGTTGAGAATTTCAAACCAGGTACGCTTGAACGGCTTATTGGCCCTCTACCAAAAGATACCATCGTTTGTTCCATTTCGGGATACGGCGCCACTGGTCCTCGCAGAGATGAACCTGGTTATGATCTCGCCCTTCAGGCAAGAAGCGGAATCATGAGCATCACTGGCGAAGCCGAGGGTGAACCTGTCAAAGTCGGTGTAGCATGGATTGACATCATCACCGGATTATACGCTGGAAACGCCATCCTTGCAGCCCTTCTTGATCGAGAACGCACAGGAACCATACGACACATCGATGTCAGTTTGTGGGATTGTGCGGTGGCTTCCTTGGCGAATCAAGCACAGAACGTTCTTGCGAGTGGAATCGATCCTTCTCGGATGGGTTCAGCACACCCAAATCTCGTCCCCTATCGGGCCTTCGAAGCCAAGGATGGTTGGTTTGTCGTTGCCGTAGGGTCCGACACGCAGTGGTCCAGATTCTGTGCTGTTTCAGAAATTTCTGATATGGAGGAATGGCGCACAAACGAAGGTCGAATCAAAAACCGGAACGAGATTGAATCGCTGATTCAGAGTTGGGTGGGACAGTATACTCGAGCCGAATTGGAACAACTGCTCCAGGGCATACCATGTGCACCAATCAACACCGTTTCAGAAGCACTTGCAGACGCTCAGAGCATTGCCCGAGGCGCTCTACTCGAAGAGAACGGTGTTACAACGCTTGCAAGTCCACTGAGATTCATGCAACCTCAATGAGGTTCACCAATCGGGCCGCTTCAACGACATCGCCATCTTCCCACCAATCAACAGCGATGAATGTAGGACGCTTTCCGTGATCCTGAATGCATTCTTCTGCTCGCTCAACCATGAAATCAACATCGTTGGCTTCTGCTGAGCGTGTTGGATCGGAAAGTCCAGCTTGGTTCTTCAACCAGTTGTTCATGTGGTACACGGGTTGCGAGTCATCCCCTCGTAAGGGGTTGCAATCCATCGATGAAGTACTATCATCGGCATAATTTGTGGTCCAGCCAAAGGTCAAGAAATCATGGAAATACGGGTGAGATGAATCTCCTGATTGTTCCCAAAATACAACCAATCGCTTGTCCATGTTGATGAGTTCAATGAGTGTTGGCCATTCAGTGTTTAGTTCATGAGTATACATCATATCCGTTAATCCAACATCATCGAGCAGAGCTTTCAGGTGGTCGGCTTCAACGTGATTTTCGATGAGAAGCGTCACAATATCCCGCTCCTCGGATTGCATCTCAGATTCGAGTTTGCCCAACCATGCCCATGGATCGACGTTGCCATAGGTACACGGGCTGAAGCCACGGCTTGAATCGCCGTGACAGAAACGAACGTTGGATGCGCTTTGATCAACATCGTTCAGGTAATGCGTATCGAGCATGAAGGCACGCATTCCTGCGTTCCATTGTGCCTGAAACCCAGTGCGGTGATTGCTTGCCGGATAGAAAATATTGTCTTCATGCGTTGAAAATGCATTGTGTGTTTCAGGGAACGTCACCTCGTCGAACGGCCGGTGGCAGAGAATCACCATGCCATTGCAGGGAATCGTTTCCATGAATTCACAACTTCCATCATCGTCTGTTGCAGCCTCATCGTAGTTCATCGCATCTGGGTCCGTGCATCCGAAAATCGGCTCAGGATAGATGCAGGAGCCGTCGTCCTCCTCAGCGCTCTGATTGTAATTCTCTGCAGTCGAATCCGTGCACCCAAGAACAACTTCTGTTACGATTTCATCGACGACACTTTCCTCACCCTCGAGATAAGTGCAACCTGGAAACAGGAACAACCCGACCACCAGCAGTGCAGTCAGGCTTCGCATGATGGGAAGCAGTCCACGACGCAACTTGAAAACTCCGATGAATACTCTACAGAAAAGGGAATGGCTAATGTAGCAAAGACGGCGGATTTACTTCATGGAGGAATCAAACCAGTACGCCGCTCAGGTATGGTCTTGATTTCTAGGAGGGCTTTTTTGCGTCGAATCACAATAGCAAGAGGAGGTGCTCTGTCCCCTTACTCTGGTTTAGGTGGCGTTCATAGGTCTCTTGTTCAACGGCTCTCATCAGGATTAATTGATGGGTATGAATTGGCCAATGAACATGAATACCAAATCCGTAAAAATCCGTTCTCTCGACTCTGGAAACGTTGGTTTAGTGGCCCTTCGCGAGTTCGTCACTTATCGAAGCAAAGCGATCTCGTTCACGTGACCGATCAGGAGCAGGCTGGCCTTGTTCCAGCAAATGGTAAATCGGTCGTCACCGTTCATGATTTGTTTCATCTCTTTCCTGAGGTTCGAGGCGGTATCGAAGTCGGTCATCAACGGCCCGGATTGATGAGGAAAAAAGATCTCAAACGAATTCATCAAGGACTTTCAAAGGCTTCTTTGTTGATTTGTATTTCAAAAAATACCCAGAAGCAGTGTGAAGTGCACTTTCCTGGAATTGCAACCACATGGATTCCTCACGGGATTGATTTAGCCCAATACGAGATTCAAACCGAACGCCCTTCATGGTTTACAGAAGGCGTCAATCTTCTGATCATCGGGAGCGAAGAGCCTCGAAAGCGCCTCGATTTTGCCGTTGACGTATGTGCAGGAATGGACCTTACACTCCACAAGATTGGTGCTGAATCGTCTGTTGAATCGAAGCGCCGGCTCATCGCACGCGCAAATGAATCAAACTGCAATCTCAATTGGGTTGGCAAACTGGACGAGAAAGAGATGATTGCTGCACTGCAGCATGCAGACGCCTTGCTGTTTCCATCGATTGCAGAAGGGTTTGGATTACCTCCCTTGGAAGCGTATGCAGCAGGAACTGTAGCATTGGTGGCAGATGCACCAGCACACAACGAAATCCCCCTCCAGCATCATGTTCTACCTGTGGATGACATCGATGCTTGGCGTCACGCAATATCGGAATTGAAGGATGAATCTGATGCTGTCAAGGAGAGAGCTTCTGCATACTCAATCGAAACTTGGGCCAAGCGTCATCAGGAAGCGTACGATTCCCTGTTCTGAGCATCACTTGTCCCGTTCAATTCATTTTGGAGTATGCGTTGGCTATGGTGATGGAACCTGTCCAAGAAGGGGAACATGGCGGCGGTAATCGCAAGGAAAAGCCGCACCTTGTCATCTTTCATCGCAATATGGGATTCATGGGGGGCGCACAACGCGATCTCATCGTGGCCTTACCAGAACATGCAAAACGCTGGTCCATTACAATAGCAACATTGAATGCATCCCAACTTCTTCTCGATCGATGCAAACAACTTGATATCGAGGTCATTACACCTGCAAAAGCTTGGCAACGTCCCGATGGACCTATCGCTGAAGTGACTGTACGAGCGGGTCGAACCTCAAGGAAGGCATGGCGAATGTTGCTTCCAAGATTGAGACCGATTATGGCCCAAGCTGACGCATATTACATGATGTTAGGAACTGGAGGAGTGGAAGTTCTCGATATCATTCCAGATGACCTTCCGATGTACATCTACATTCACGAACGAGACAAAGGCATCTACGACGATGTGCTTCAACGCAACATGGATGGTAAATTGCGCTACCCTGTTTTTGTGAAAAACCTCGCACTCACATACCTTCGTTACTGGGATCGAAGTTGGCACAGGCGGTTCTGGAAACGTCCTCAGACCGTTATTTCAGCCAACACACCGACCAGTTCTCGACTGCTTGCATCTTCACAGGGATGGCCGGTCAGTAAAAACTGGATTGCAGGAGACGTCAAGTTCCGCGATGATGAGCAACGTCCTGCAGAAGTTGGTGTTCTCTGGCCGGCCATCGATCCTGCAGCATGGCCGGCTGAAGAAACCGATGAAGAGCGTCGCGTTTGGGAAGCCTTCAAACACAAACCTACGGGGCCATACTTGCTGACCATTGGTCGCGCATGCTTCATGAAAGGCAGCAAAGAAGCGGTCCAAATTGCCGCTGCAGCATCGCTTCCGCTCGTACACGTTGGCGGTGGTGAAACCGAAGAAATGCAACGTCAAGCAGAGAAATTTGGAGCAGAATTGCACGTCTTACCACGCATTGATGAAACTGAAATCGTTGCTTTGATGCGAAATGCTCACGCACTGATTGCAACGGCTCGAACCGAAGGATTTGGCCTAACTCCAATGGAAGCAATCATGGTCGGAACCCCTGCTCTGGTCGTGAACGATTGCGGATTCACACACACAATCACCGACGGTTGGAACGGTCGACGACTCCCTTGGCCAGACACAAGGGAAGGGCTCGAACAGTGGGTTGAAGCCATTGAGCAAGCAGGGGATGAAGCCAACCGAGCAGCGTGGTCCAAAGCAGGACGTGAACGAATCCTCAACCGCTTCACAGCCAATCACCAAGCCGAAGGCCTTGCTCGCAGCCTTGCAGCTCTGGGTGTTGATGTTGAAACAACGGAACTAGAAATGCTTCCAGGTCTTGACCCTGCATAATCTCAAAACGAAAACAACGACGTTTGTCCGCCTTCTCGAATCAGATTGGCTTTACGCAATTTCGTCAGTGCTTCATCGATGCGTCGCTGACTAAATTCTCGCTCTTCTTGGAGGAATTGAATCAGTCCCTTCACATCAACTTGGCCAGGATTCAGTGCTTCATCTGCAACAGCGTTGCAAGGATGATTCAGGAAAATCTCACGGATCTCGTCTAGGCGTTCTGGAATCTCCTTGCCTTTCTCTTCGCAAATAGCTTCAATCGTTCCCAGCGATTTGATGAGTTTGATTCCAGTTTTTGGACCAATGCCCTTCAATCCTGGGTGGAAATCGGTTCCAATCATGATGGCCAAATCGACCAACTGCTCACGTGACAGGTTGTGTTCTGCCAACATTTCAGAGAGAATGATCTTCTGGGCACGAACCGTTCGACCGTGTCGTTTGCTACCATCGCTCATCAAGTTACGAACGAGAATCGGACTTCCATACAAGAGGGCGTCCCAGTCCTGCGTTGCTACAACATCGAGTTGCCCCTTGACCGCCATAACAGCGGCTTGGCCTTCCCCCTCTGCAGCAGCATCGACCCAGCGGACGCCGAGTAAGTCGAGCATTTGTTTCGTATCTTCAACCATTTCTGGACTGTAGTGGACAATACGTTGCGCCATTTTCTGAGCAGTTTGGTAATCACCGTCTTCGAGCGCTTGCTTGTGAGCAGCTTCCGCTTCAAGACGACGTTCTCGTCGTGCTGCAAGTTCATCCGCCTTCAATTCTGGAGCCGGTCCGTCAAAGATGAACACAGGTTGAATGCCAAGCGAAAGCATGGTTGTTGTTCGTGTCAACATACCCATCAGGTGTGCGACAACACGTCCTTTCGAATCACGTAGAGGTCCGCCATCGCCTGTGGGAGAACGATCTCGAATCGTCGTAAGGAACTGGAACGCTGTCAGAAATGCATCAATTCCAACGCGCTTCCCTTTGAGTTCTGCAAGATTGATGTCTTCAGCATTGGCAAGGTCACGAAGATTGCAGCCCATATCCATCGGTTAGGGACGAGAGTATGTCATGGTTCGCATGCGGTGCCGTGAAGAACAAGCACCAACAGGGAAGCATATGGGCGAGTGCATTGTTTCCCTGCGCGGATGGCACCCTGCACTCGCTCAAGCAGAACTCTCTGCTCTGTTTCCACAAGGAGAAGTGAAGCCACTTTCATCCCCCCGACTTGCTGGGCTCAAGTGTTCCAGAGACACCCATGAACTCCAGATCTCTTCAGGAATTGAAGCCGTCTTCATGGACGGCGTCAACATCGATTGGTCGAATGAGGAACTCGTGTTGCATCGTATTGCAGAATATCTTGAGCAGTTTCCTCAAGATGAAGACGCGTGTGCATTTCATGCTTGGAAGCACGGTGAAGGAATCAGCGGATGTTCTCGTACCGTCATTGCTGGAAAGGTTGGAGGGATTCTAAGCCGTGCTGGGGCTTCAATCGATCTCAAGAATCCTCATTCAACATTCGGCGTCTTACTCGATGGTCATTCACAAACAGTGACCTTCGGATGGCTGTTGAACCATGGACCCAAAGGCGACTCAAGCATTGAACGTCGGGCAAGTCAGCGGCCGTTCTTCAAACCAGTGAGTTTGGAACCGCGTCTTGCTCGACTTGCTGTGAATCTTGCCTGTGGACCACTTGCCAATGGAGCCTGTCTCGATCCAATGACAGGAACGGGGGGGTTCAC
>JAAXIR010000061.1:2108-8717 GCA_012270265.1 Candidatus Poseidoniales archaeon | reverse complement strand
CGTCTTATCCTCGGCGAGGAAAAGTGGATTCTTTTGATGCACTTCGATCATGTCTCCAATTCCGTTTCCGTCTCGGTCGACAGTTGTTTCAACCCACCAACCTTCTTCGCCTGAATCTTGACTGGATTCAACAGGTACTGTAGCGAGAACTGTGGGCAACACAAACATGGTGAGACAAAGGATTGTTAGCGTCAATTTTGTCGACTTTGCACGGGCCATGTTTCCTCCAAGAAACACTATTGTTTGAAGTCTTTCAATTGGAGTGTTAAGAAATGAACATGAATTGCTACCAAAGTGGATAATGCTGGGTGTTAATTTATATTGGTAATCATGCCAACAAGCATCGATTCAAATGCCTGCACCACAGAGAAAACCCAAGCAAATGGTCTCAATTGCAAATGATGCAATCTTTGCAAAGGAAGAGGAAGAAATTCCATTCAAGCCAGTGATTGTTCGTGCCCCTGGACATACTAACGGGGATTCACTCGAACGATTTACTGAGATAACGATGTTTGGCGTTGCGATGCTCTTCATATGGGGAGGTTTGTTTGGAATCGCCTTTGCAGATGGAGTCGGAGAAGAGAAATTCGCATACCTTTTCGGAGGAGGACTACTCTCGGCAAGCATTGCGCTCTTCATGGTAGAGTTGCAGGCAAAAAAGAACGACTACCAACTGATGATTTCACAGAACTATCTACTTGGCATGTCATTCTTTTTCATGGCTGTTGGAACACTTTGGGGTATTCGATATCTTGCAGGTTACTTCACGCTGTCTGAATTTGAGTTTGATGGAAGCAAATTCACCATGCTTGGCACTGTGGATGATACTACTGGTGAATTTATTGCAAGTGCGAATCTAATCTATGCGCAGAGTCTTGGTGCATTCGGGATGTGGCTCGCTCACCGCAAAATCCTCGAGCGTTACAAAGGCGATACATCGTTTGGATGGGCTGTTGCTAGCTACATTCCGCTCGGATTGTTGCTTGTTGGTGTAGGAACGTGGATTGAGTGGGCTGAATACGAAGTATCCTATCCTCTTGGAACTGCAATCGTTGGATTGTGTGGACTTGCCATGTACAGCGCATTGATGTCAAACAAATCGATCAATTTCGCTGTCGTCAGCGTCGTATCAGGCATCATTCCAATCATCTATGAAATTCTCAATGAAAACGCACCTAGTGGAGGAGAAGGTGGAGCGCTTTCACTCCTCATCTTCATCATCATCATTCAGGGATACTTAGCAGGAAATGAGCGATTAAAGCAAACGTTGGCGGAAAAAATGTCCTTCTTCATGATCGGTGTTGTTGTAGTTGCTATGCTCATCGCGAGCTTGGAAAATTTCAACCTCATTGTTGGCCCATTAAAGCCAACCGAAATAGGAAACGAAAATGCTGCGAATCTGTTGACGTTACCTGTCGCACTTTGGATTACTGTCCTATGCGCCTACTTCCCTGCAACACACAGAAACAGAGTCCCGGCAATGCCGATTGGACTTGCGTTCTCGTTGTGGACGCTCGATGGTGATGAAGCCATCATCCCTTGGGTTATCGCATTGGTCATGATTTCCTACATGCTGTTTGCTGCAGAAGCAACACGCAAGTGGGTTGCGAATTTCACGATGTCAGCACTCTCCTTCTCGTACCTCTTTAGTGACCAGATAGGATATGGCGTTGATCAAGTCGAGATGGACATTGCAATTGCCATCGGCATCGTTGTTATCGCTGAAACGGCAAGGAGATTGGACAAGATTTCGATTTGGAACAGTGTTCAAACGGTCACATTCATTGCACTCAGTTCGACCATTTTGGATTCTGAATACTGGTTTGTCACATGGATCTTCGTGATTTATCTCCTCGGCATGGTCTACGAATCCATGCTACGAGCACGAGGTAAGGACGATATCGAACGTCGAAATTCGACATTGGCTCTCATTACGGCCTTAGCCGTGAGCACCGGTTTGCTCTTGACCGGCAAACTCGACATTCCGGATTCCTACCAAATCTCGGCTTTGAATGGAGTATCGCTTGAGTTCGTACTGCTTGGTCTCATTGTATACGGTCTGTTTAACACCGTACGCGATGTTGAAGTGGACATCGGGCAATTGATGTCCCTGCTCGAATTGAAAGCAGCTGGTGCTTACACCTACGATTCGGAAACAAATGCATGGTACATCAAGGAAGTTGATGATGCCGATGTTTTCACTGACAGTTCAATTGGATCCATTGGCCGTATATCGATGGCCTTCTCGCTTCTAGCCATTACGATCGGTATCAGCATGCTGAACCCGGATGTATTGGTCGGGGATGCGTTCTACCTGGTCGGTTTGTATGCCATTCCAATTGGTCTTGTCATGTGGGAAATCAAATCCATGGATGTCATCTCTTCACAGAGCAGAATGATTGGTGCCTTCATGCTCCTCATCGTTGCAGCCTCTTCCATTCCACTCATGTTCAATGTTGAACACACGGATGGCTTGTTCAAGGCAGGTATTGTATACGATATCATCTTCCTATCTGCACCGATTGGTGCGTTTGTTCTCATCAATAAGCGTGGCCTAGACCGAGACCATTTGAGCCGACCAGCAGACCAAGTTATGCTCTGTGTTCTGTTGGTCATTGGAATGCTCGACCAATCAGGCGGCCTGCTCTTCCTTAGCATGTACGGGCTTGTCACGATTACAGCCATTCAATATCGACACCATGGTGTGACGTTGTTGGCACCTCTTGCAACCATCTCGATGTATTGGACCTACGATCACGGCCTTGCTCATGCCTTCCTCGAATCGTTCTTCGACAATCCCGAAGACATCACAGAAGTCAGAATCCTTTGGTTTACTCGAGTGACTGGAATGCTTGTCGCAGCGCATATGCTGATGCCACTTGCATGGAGCGTTCGAGATGTTCAAAGTGATGAATACGTGGACAATCCGTTCCCGTGGTTCTTACCTATGATTTGGTTCTTGTTCGCCATTTGGGCCGTCCTTCCATCGGCGTCTTGGTTGCCACTTGTTGCATGTATCTTCGGTATCGCCAACGCATGGGTACGTGGAGACATCAACCTCATGCCACTTCTCTCGGTTGGAATCATCTTCTCCTTTATGATCGGTTTCTCTGATGGAGGCTACTTCACAGGTGAGATATTTGGATACTCGATGCTGTTCTCTGGCGCTATCATTTACGTCCTTTGGCTTTCAGAGGCCTATGGCATCATGCTCATGATTGTTACAGATGAGGAGCGACTGGAATACCTCATGCCATACTCTTTGGATACGCAACTACGCTTTTTGGCCATCTCAACGCTCCTTCTTTCGTTCGATGTTGTCAATGGCCTTGGTATGCTTGCGGGAAGTGGATGGGCCACCTATGAAGCCGTACAGAAGGGTGACAAGGTATCGATTCTGTTCCTCCCTCTCATCGACGGATTGACAGCAGCCAATCTCATCCATCAGTTCGAGGTTGGATCGGAGTCCTTGCGACAGTTCCTCATCGGAGGCATCTTCTTTGTTGAAGGTGCTGTCATGATTTACCTCTCTTCGAAGACCGACCGAATCTATGACTCGAAGATTTTCACTTGGAAAGACGATGATGAGTTCTTTACCTTCATCGAGTACATGGGCTTCTCCGGAGTCGTCGCAGCATTGACCGGTGTCATTTACGCCTTCGGTCAGGATCAAACCGAGATTGCTTTCTTCTTGACCGCAGCCATCCTTACAGCTCTCGCCATCACTGGCTTTGATGAGACGCAAGCACAGGTTCGGTGGCGACGTGGTCTCGGTGTGTTCGGGTCCGTTTTGACGATGTTTAGCCTTTACATGTACTTGGATGGATCAAGTGATGTTCTCTTCAGAAGCCTGACGCTTGTTCTTACTGGGCTGCTCGCTCTTGGCTACGGCTTCATGTACATGCAGCGCCGTTCAATGTTCGACGTACAGGATGTTGTTATCCCTCAAGTCTTTGGAAATACAGTTGTTCCTCAACGACCCGTTCCCGAAGCGTCTGTGGATGATGATGAAGACGTTGAAGAAGATGACATGGAAGAAGATGTTGAAGAGGAATCTGACGACATCCAAGAGCATGAAATCAAGACTGAGTCAATGTCTGTTGAGGAGAAAGGCAGCACGGATGCTGAAGAATTGGAACTCCTCAAGTTGGGCAAGGAACTTGAAGAAGAGTTGAATGAAATCGCCAAGCCAATTGGTAAGGCAACGACGAACAACATCGGTTACATCGAAACGATGGAAGGATTTGATGTCCGTCTGCCAAAGGAATCGATTGAACAGATCACTCGAACCATTGCCATGACACCGCATGAAGGTTTCAAGCCAGTTGTCCGTGTCAATATGCTTGGACAGATTGTCCTTGACTTCGAACCACTGTGATCATTCTTCTTTGAAGATGGCTTCACGGTCTATAACAAGAGCTTCGTCAGGTGCTGAAGGGTAAACGCCCCAGTACGCCTCACGAGCTTCTTGATTGATGTTCATGCACAGGACGACATCACCGGGACGGTTGTCCATAGATTGCGTTCCATTCAAGTGCATCAGCATAGGTTCGATATTGGACATATTGACAACGCCCCAACCAACTTGGGTGCATGGTGCAACCGGTGAAACGGGTGTTGTACCAGAGAGTGGATCCCATGTTGTAAACGACGGATACCAAGCGGACAAGTTCAGTGCGTTACGTACCTCTGAATTGCGGATGGTAAAGGATTCACCATCACTGGTCGTTCCGTTGACAAGATAACCACCACGTTCTGTGGATGCTCCTGAACCTCCATCGTTGAATTCTTCTCGCAACTCTTGCAGAATAAACGACAAAATTCCAGCCGTACGGGGCGTTGCGAAAGACGTCCCGGACGTCTCATGATAGCCATCTGTATCATCGTGATTTGGCAAGACTTGGGTCCAATCTGCTGCAATATCGGGATAGGAACCACTCATCGTCTCCTTCTGATCGTCGCCTTCCTCAGCGTATCCAGCAATACCAATCGACCAAGGTGGGCCTGCTGTAGCATCTTGAACTGCAGGAGAAGGCGTATTGTCCGCTGCTCCGGTGTGAATCTTGTTGTTGCCAACCACTGCTTCGTACGTTCCAGTCTCAATTCCAGGTACTGGAAGTGATCCAATGGCTCCAAATGAGGTGGAGATGATATCTACAAGCGGTTGATTGGAAGCCGCAAGAACCGCTTCTGTCGAGAAACCTTCAACGAAGAAAATAACTGCATCTGGATTTGCATCCAAGACTGCCCCCGTAACGGCGGTACCGTGCCCGTCTGAAGGGTCGTCGAGAATGTGAATATCCGTTTGCCCATCGGGTGATGTTCCAATGATTTTTGTTCCAGAGAAATACACAATATCGGACGTCGTGATGTTATCCCAGCAAGATTCTTTGTCGGCCTCGTAACGCTCCTGCCATGAACCATCAAACGTAATGTCACATGTTTTGGTCACGCCGAGCGATTCAAGGAGCCAGTTTGGATAGACTTCCTCACTTCGGAAATGTTCGTGATAGACGTTGCGACCGGGATCACCTGGTGCGAGAACGCAATAATGTCTCCATCCTGTATCAGAATTGATCGATGATGTGGAGTTCTGACCTTCATCGTCAGTGGCCCAATCGGAGATAGCAAAATACGACATTCCAACGACGAGGAGAAGTATGACGACCAGCCAAGTGCGGAATTTAAGCATCATTAGCCAGAGGTCAAAGGCCTCGGAGCCGACTGCAACTGCAACATCACCTGCATCGACCATGCCCAAGCCTACAACATCACCATCAAGAATCCTACGCCGACTTCAAGAACCGCTTTATTGTCGGAAAACCATGGACGACCCGAACAAGCGAATGGTATGGATAGACCTCGAGATGACAGGTTTGGACTTGGAACGAGAAAGCATCATTGAAATTGCAACAATCATTACCGACTCTGAACTCAACATCATTGCCGAGGGCCCAAATCTTGCCATTTCTGTTGCTGAAGAGCTCATCGAAGGCATGGATGAATGGAATACTCGACACCACTTCGGGAGTGGATTGATCGATCGAGTGCGGAACGATTCTGTTCGTTTGGAAGAGGCTGAACGACAAACCCTCGAGTTCATCAAAGAACACGTACCCAAGAGAACCGCACCACTCTGTGGCAATTCAGTATGGAATGACCGTCAATTCCTCGTCAAAGAAATGCCAAGTGTTGCCAAATATTTGCATTACAGAATGGTTGATGTTTCAACCATCAAGGAACTTGCACGACGTTGGTATCCCGGACTGCCAAAATTCGAGAAGAAGGGTGCGCACCTGGCCCTCGATGACATCCGTGAGTCTGTGTACGAATTGGTTCACTTTCGCGAATTGATCTTCACCGACCGTCCGTGACGAATCCTCTCCATCTTCGCATATAATCAACGAATGTTGGACTCAGGTCTGCAGAACGAAGTTCCTCGGGTGTAAATGGGGATGCCTTTGGATTGTAGGTCAAATCTGCGACCAAGGAAGCCCAATCGGGATGCGCCAGTGCGACTCGAGCACCGCCGACTGCTTGAGCCCCCTGATCGAGGACAAACTGAGCCTCCGCTGCACGCCAAACCGAACCAGTCGGTACAATCGGCAT
>JAAXIR010000061.1:0-2071 GCA_012270265.1 Candidatus Poseidoniales archaeon | reverse complement strand
CCTGCTTCGTATCTTCCATTGTGATTCCTATCTCATCAGAAACTGGTGAAAGACGGACCATAATGGCAAATCCATCGCTAACAACCTTTCGAATACCACGGATGATACGCAAAAGGAACGTACATCGCTGTTCTACATCGCCCCCAAACGCATCATTGCGTCGATTGGTGTTCGAACCAAGAAACTGAGCGATAAGGTAACCATGTGCTCCATGCAGTTCAACGCCATCAAACCCTGCTGCTTCACAGCGTTGTGCTGCTTTGATGAAGCATGAGATGGTCTCTTCAACCTGACTTTCAGAAAGACGTCTTGAAGAGCCTTCGCTTTCGGAAATAAAATTCACGCTTGCAGAGGAGGCTTGCTGACCTGTAATCGAAGAGGGTGCACGCATGCCTCCATGGAAAATCTTTACAAACGATTTCGAAGCGTGTTGTTTCAACTGTGTCGCAAGTGACGTCAATCCAGGAAGGTGGTGATCACCCCACACCCCAAACTCACCTTCCCAACCTTGACCTGATTCTTGCACATGCGATGCTGCTGTTGTGATGAGCCCAAATCCACCTTCAGCACGACGTAGCAGAAATCGTATCTCTTGATCTGAAAGCGTTCCATCAGCATGGCTCTGTTTGTTGGTCATCGCTGCAAGAACGCTACGATTCGGAATCACCAAACCGTTTCGCATCTCCCAAGACTCATCCATCGATGCCATAGGATGGCCTCACTGATCTCGCCAATTTGGAGCATGAACATCAGCATCTTTGTGCATCGACAGAATTTCTGCAATAACAGCAATAGCAATCTCTTCAGGCGATTCAGCTCCAATGTTCAATCCGATTGGACATCGCACTCGGTCAAGAGATGATGGCTGGATTCCAACTTCGAGGCACGAATCCGTGAACGATTTCCATTTTGAACGGCTACCAATCGCTCCAATCCGAGGGAATGCTTTCCCATCAGGTGACACGTCCGCACCTTCCGCAAGTTGCAGCAACCTCTGAAGTCTATCAAGGTCTTCTGAATAATCATGGCCGAGCAAAAGAACGTCGGAAAAGCGTGAAAGTGATTCTGCGGTTTCATTGTTGAAGAATGCTTCAACGGTTGAATGAGATCGCTCAATGGCTTCTGGATAAAGTTCAGTGGTTGTGAACGCTTCACGAGTATCTTGAACGGAATAATTCCAGCCCTTTTTTGGCAACAATTTTGAGATGGCTTCCGAGCAATGCCCTCCTCCCATCAACAAAATATGTGGCATCGGTAACATCAACTCCAGTGAAATGGTGACTTGTCCACCACAAAGTGAGTCGAGTGGCTGCACTTCATAGCCCTTCGCCCCTTTGTTGAGGCCAAAGGTGTGCACCTCAGATGTTGCTTTTGTTTCTTGAAGCAATTCTTTGCAGCGGTTGAGAATTCGATGTTCCAAACCAGCACCGCCGACCGTCCCTACCCAATTCTGAGATCGATTCATCGCCAAGCGTGCTCCGGATTTTCCAGGTACGCTACCTTTCGTTCCGACAACTGAAGCGAGTACAACAGGAGAATTGTGTTGCAATTGTTCCAACACCCATGCCAGAACTCTTGCCGTCATAGCGAAGCCTCGATGAACATACACATACGATTTGCCCTAGAACCAATCTTCCTTTGAAGCTGTGCGAAGATCGACTAAATCGGCTTCAGTATCGATGTTCAGATGAAGCCAAGGGAAGTCAACAGGTATAGGGCTGCGTTGAACCAAAGAGGAGAGCGGTGCATCCCGTTCAGACAAATAGACAGCATTGACATCGTCTCCAACCATCATCAATGGGTGGCCTCCGCGACCGTTCCAAACTGGGTATGCGCTTGTTTCTGATTGCAGGAGATTGTTGCCAAATTCAACACTCCAGCCTGGTCGATCGACGGGAACCAAAAGCAACTTTTTCGGCAAACGTCCATTCCGTTCAAGAATGCTCGCAAGTCCACATTGAACAGACCCTGTCCGACCTTTTTCCGGGTCAGGGTTAAGCACGACATGAGCCGATGGGCAAAGCAGCATGATGTCCGCGAGAAGGTCCGTGTTGGTGACGACTGTCACCTC
>JAAXIR010000002.1 GCA_012270265.1 Candidatus Poseidoniales archaeon | reverse complement strand
ATTTGAAATCCGAACCCCATGGCCAGATCGACCAACACAAGGTTCCCTTATGTGCGGTGCTGAACTCCGACCAGTTGCTCACCGCAAGTATGAGCCAGGTCCACCCTCACCAGAATCCATCGAACTCGGTCGAGTTGTCGATCGTGGAATCCGTGAATCCGGATGCATCGACATGGATGAGTTGTGCATCGTTCCAGGCGAGAAGGTTTGGGGCGTCATGATCGACATCCACGTTCTCTCCGATGGAGGCAACATCTTCGATGCAGCTGGCCTTGCAGCCATTGCTGCCCTACGAACAGCTGTTGTACCAGCCGAACGTTTCGATGTTGGTGAAGACCACACCTTGAAGGTCAACGGAACACCAATCATGGCATCGTTCAAGCGTGCAGGTGGACGCTTCGTTTACGACCCGAGTGAAGAGGAAGAACTCGGTGGAGACGAGCGCATTCACATCACTCTTGGAGACGAAGGCCACCTCCACTCGTTACAGAAGGGGCTAAAAGGAGTCTTCACTCCGGACGAATTTGCCGAGATTCTAGCGGTCGCCGAACAAAAGTGCAGTGAACTGAGAGAAATGGTGGCAGAAAAGGAGGGGAACTGATTGGCAAAGCGAACCCAGAAAGCAAAGGCAACAGCACGATTTGGTGCACGATATGGTGTAAGCGTACGACGTAACGCAGGAAGTGCTCTGGCCAAGAAAAACGCCAAGTACACATGCCCTGTTTGTCATTACCGCAAGGTTACCCGTCAATCCGTCGGCATCTGGTCCTGCGGTAAGTGTGGCCACACCTTCGCAGGCGGTGCATGGGAACCATTCACCCGTGCAAGCGATGCAAACTCTCGTATTCTTCGACGATCCGTTGAAGGTGCAACAACGGCCGATATGGCCTTCATTGCTCAGCAAGCTGCTCTCGACTTTGAGCGCAAGGCTGCAGAAGAGACCTCTGAAGAGGAGTGATGGCATTGGCGGAAACGCCGTTCTCGCTTGTTTGTACGATTAAACGAGCGAACGCTAAGGATATTCGGGCTATGCAAGATTCGCTCGTCTCAGAAACGGAAAGCCAGGAACATGACAAGAACACCTTTTCATTCCGTTTGAGTGAAGCCAACGCCAAAGATCTCCGTGCAATGTGGAACACACGAATTCGTGGATTGATTGCTGCTGATGAAATTCTACAGGCGATTGAAACCGCAGGTTCATCAACCAAGGACGATTCGAAGGATGCATGAGCACTGTTGAGCAATTGCAAGTCGTTGTCTCCGAAGTTCAAAATGCACGTCATCAAGTGGCTACCGTTCGGGCACAATTGCAAGAATTGGAAACAACCATTGCAGCAGTTGAGAAGCACCCTGAAGGAATGGCCCTCCATCGACAACTCGGTGGTGTGTTGGTTGAAGTTGACAATAAAGCAGAGTTAGTTGATGAACTCAAAACGACACATTCTACACTCTCCGAGCATGCTGAGCGACTCTCCGAGCATGAAGCAAAACTTGTCGCTGCCTATGAAGAACTCAAGAAATCACTTGAGGGAGAAGCTTGACCTCACAACATGACGACATCGCTGCAATGAAGCAATGGCTCGATGCTGCCATTGAACGCGGAGCAGTTCCAGTCATCTCTGGTCAAAACGGAGATATGGATACCATTGGATCTGCCATTGCTCTCGCTTCGATTCATCCCTCACTCCTCGCTTGTGGTTTGCACTTGGGACGCATTGCAAAACGCCTTGTTGAAGATATGAAGGCTCCATTCCGTAAGGTGACTGCGAAGGGCACTGCTTTTCCAGCAAATCTTGGTGGCATCATCATCGTTGATGCTGCTGCGCCTGATCAAGTTGGTATCGACTTACCTGATGTGCCACGTTTGATTCTTGACCATCATGCTACAAACGGTTGGACGTTAAACGAGGGCGACCATATGATGCAATGGGATGTTCGTGCAACCACAGAAATGGTTGCATCCTACATGTTTGAACATGCCATGGATGCCCTTACATCTCCCGTTCGCAAAATGTTGCTTGCTGGAATGATCACTGATACAGGACGATTCAAACACGCTAACACCACCTCGTTCGATGTGACAACAAGACTTCTCGAAGGCAGCGACATCGACTATGCTGAGTTTTGTGAATACATTGAACGGGAAGACACATCTCCTTCGGAACGAGGGAGCCTGCTTCGTGGACTTGGGCGCGCAAAGCATCACGATGCGGGCGACTGGAGCCTCGTTACGACCTATGCAGGAACGCTCGAAGGACGACTTGCCTCCATGCTTCTTGGATCTGGCTGCGATGTATCTCTCGTTTCACGCCATCGAGAGGGCGAGACCCGATTGACAGCACGAGCAACACGTAAGGCTACACTACGTGGTGTTCACCTTGGAGCCATCATGCAGGCGATAGCAGAACAACACGGTGGCGACGGTGGTGGCCATGATGGAGCTGCGGGATGGACAGGAAACGTTGATCGCATTCGAGCAGAATCTGCATTCATTGCACAACTAACACTCCAACATGAGGTGAAGAAATGAGACCAAAGGCACCAGGATTGTACATCTCCAAATGGCGTGAGGAAGGACCTGTATCGTTGGAAACTGCTGAGGAATGGCGAGACGAGCACGGATGGAACGACTGGATGGCTATCATCGAGGCAGCCCTCTATCTCGATGCTGCTGAATTGGTTGAACTGCTTTTGCCAGTCTTAAGTCCTGCACAACGTGCAACCTTTGACTTGGTTCGTCGAAGAATGCTTGGCGACCAACGACTTGAGGAGGCCATCGATCAGGCACTCGAAGTATGCAGAAATCCTGAAACTCGTGACTTAGCGCTTGAAGGACGTCTACGAATGGAGCGAGGTCTCCAACGATTCGAAAAAGGAGATGCAACTGGAGCAGAGGAAGATCTCACATGGGCTGAAACCAGACTCAAATCCGTTGCAAAAGCTAGTCGAGATCACGACTTATCACTGCTAAACAAAGCAGCATACCACATGGCTTCCGGAGAAGATCTCATGGCGCTGCAAGTCTATGGGGATATTTCTAGGAAGGAAAATCATGCGCATGAAACCATCGCCATATCCCGCATCGGTGCATCTCGCATTCATGCTCGATATGGAAAGATGTTCGATGCTGCTCGAAATGCTTGGAACGGACACGCACATGCCATTCTCGCCAATCAGGTGACAATGGCTATTGAAGCAGGCAGCCTCTTTCTGGACCTATCGATCGGCGAACAAGATGAGGAAGCGGTTCGATTTCAACAGCAAGTCGATGAATCAAAGCCACGCGATGTTGGTGATGCAACACCTGAATTGAACGTACATCCGGCCGATGTAAGCGGTGTTTTTGATTGGTGCATGAAGCATCTCAACAAAGACCTTACTGGACAGGATCGCCCTGATTTGCGAGCTATGATCATGATGGCGCACCGCCTCGATCGGATGAATGAATTCAATTGGCTTATCGAAGAACCTCAGCTCGTGGAAGATTCCATGCTGGTAGCTGTTGTTCTTGGATGCGCACTCAATGATGAGCAACACTTGGCATGGACAGAGCGAATGCAATCACTCATGCCCTAGTTCTATAGAATTCACCCAGTTACTCAAATCGATAACTTCCTGAACATCCCAATGGGTAAAATCAGGTAATTCTGCAAACCATTGGACCGTGGATACGTGTTGATCGTTGACATTCCATTGCTGTTGACTGAACGGTACTTCTTCGTCATCAACGGATACCAACCCGACCCAACCATTTGGATAATACGATTTGTTCCAAGCGAGAAGTGTACCCTTACCTCCAACTTCCTCCATCAATTCTCGATGTAGTGCTTGCTCTGGATGCTCACCTTCCTCGATGTGTCCTCCTGGGAATTCCCAACCACGCTTGGGATGCTGAACCATGAGAAGAGAGCCTGATTTCAATACCGATCGAGGATTGCTTTTGCGAACAACATAGGCTAAGACGAACACTGGAGACATCGTACCACCTACATCATTGAACGGCACTGATCAAGATACGGTTCCGCCCACGACTCGCCCGAAGCAACAAGTCGCCGAGCCATGAAGAAGGCCTCTGATATATTCGAAGATTCAATCAATTCAACGAGCTTCTTCTCTTCGAGATTCGTCTCTTCGCCTACTTCTTCCACCGACTCAACAATTGGTTCAGTTGTTTCCTGCCGAACCCGTTTGTTCAGTTCTTCCATCTGCTCAAGGAATGCTGTGCGATGCTCGAGTTTTGGCCCGCTCCATGGTGTCTTTTCTCCACCATCCATACGTTCTGTAAGCCGATTTAGGAATTCGTCACGCACGAGCAAATGCGGCATCAATGTCTGGACATGATCGTAGCATGACCAGGCTGAATCAATCTCCTGCCGTCGTTCATGCAGACGACCCAACTGCATCCACAATTCGTGATTCACAGGTCGGTGGGCGAGCAAATGTCGACTCAATTCGATGAACAAATCCTCAAACCCTTGCAAACGAAGATGCTCAATTCGACGACCATAGACAATGTTCGCACGCTGGTCACGGAAATCCAAATCTCGACAACGATCGGCAAATTCCGCAATCTCCAACAGGACTTCATCACTTTGCTCATCGCCACCACCTCGAGCAACGAGGGCTTCCCACCAAGCATCGGGTGTGAGTGGATCTCGAGCAAAGGCAGCCTCAAGAAGTTCCAAACCGAATTCGAGATAATCCAGTTGCTTTAATTTCTCAAACTGTTCTGTATCTCTGCCCAGAACGGTGAACACATCTTCCAATACAATTCCTAGTCCGTCGTTGTCTTTGAGCCCAACTTTGATGTCTGCTAAACATCGCCAGTTTCTCTCATCGGTGAAATCATGCAACAAGGCTTGGCGGGCGTTTTGTTCGGCCCACTGCATATTGGATTTTTTACGTTCAGGGTCGGCCTTTGCCAATCGAACGAATTTTTGAGCTTGGGTCCGATACCGGTTCCCAAGATTGCGACGTGGATGTTGCAAATCATCGTGTGAAGATTGACGCATGACCATCCCTACTGGACGCTCATGTACCCTTCTGGGTTATCTGAATGATGGATGGTTGCATCAAATCCAACCTTGGATGTGAGACCATCTTCGTATCGAGAAGGGTCCAGACTCGACCCCTTTTGATTCGGATAGATGTGTGTGTCACGATCAGGTTGCCAACGAGTCACCATTGCCCATTCAACACGAACGGGATTGCTGATGTCTATGTCTTCATCGACGATGGTGACCATTTTCATCGACCGATGACCTGCTAATGCAGCTTCGATGGCTTTCTTTCCATCGTCTTCAGACGTCTTTCGAATTTTGACGACGGCAGCCAACCAGCCACAACCACCCTCGGTCATGTGGACATCGATGCAATCAACAACTTGTGCAACGGCTTCTTTGATGGTCGGCGAGCGAGGTAATCCCATCAATGTCTTGTGTTCGGCTTCACCAGGAATCAATGCATGGAAGATAGGGTCATCACGATGAATGATTCCATCAACTTCAATCACAGGTTCTTGTCGCACATCGTCAACGGTTCCTGTAATATCGACATACGGACCTTCGTCATCGTCATCCAACGTGATTCGTCCCCACATGGCATATTCAGCATCTGCAGGAACTTGGATACCGTTCGGCAATTCAACCAATTGAAGTTGCTTACCATACAATTTCTCGTGAAGTGCAGCGGCGATCGTCAACTCATCGATTGGCTCATCAAACGACATGGCCCCTGCAAGGAGAACAACAGGGTCAGGAGCATTAACAATGGCGATGTTGACTTCTTCTCCGCGCTCTCTTGCTTGATCAACCATCGTTCGCAGGTGTCGAGGCACGAGTCGAACAACAAGATGGTTCTCATCCCGCAGGAATTGTCTGTGGAAACTCATGTTCCTTTGACCGTTTACTTCAGCGATAATGACACTCGCCGACATGTAACGACCTCGATCCTGAGGCCAATGATGAGGAATGGCGATAGAATGCAAATCCACCCTTTCCTGCATGTTATCGTAAACAGGAGATTCTGCAGGTGACACGATTTCAGGTGTTCCTGGGTTCTTCATGGCCCATGCAAGTGTGTCGATGTAGACTTCCGGTTGGATTCCAATGGCTTCACAAAGCCGGTCACGCGTCAGCATGTTGACTGAAACCCTTTGTCCTGGGACTTCTTTTACGTTCTCAAACAACATGTTGGTATGAGAGCGGTTCGAACTGAATTCCCAAATCCCATGAACGAGACTCACTTCTTCGCTGATGCGTTCTGCGTGAGAAAGATGATCTCGAAAGGCCAAAACATCACGTCCTCAGAATTTCGTCTGAGTATCTTCGAGATAGCGTGGACGCTCTTCTTCTTCCGCTGACTCGCCGCCGGAGGACATCATGTTCATGCCCGAAAACAATCCGATGAGTCCAACTGCATGTGCTGTTAGGACATCAACTTCGGATTCGACGAGACCAATCCAATGGTTCACAATTACCAACAAACCGAGAAGCATGGTCAGCAGTGCAACGATTGGCCGCATACCCTTGGGAATCATGCCTTTACTAACAAGACCTTGTTTATGATGTTATTCTTCTGGACAGACGGCGGAATCCTGACTTCGATGAAACGGCGACTTGATATATGAAAGCAAAGTCGCCAAAACGCTCGAATGAGGTTTGAACATGGGTAGAGGACTCTTTGCAGGTGCAAAAATGGCCAAGGACCGTCAAAAGTTTCGTTGGTCTGACCGACGATACAAGAAGCGCATGCGCAAATCTCGTGCTAAGCACGACCCGCTTGCTGGATCGACTCAAGCCAAGGGCATTGTTGTCGAAAAGGTCGGTATCGAAGCCAAGCAACCAAACTCTGGAATCCGCAAGGCTGTCAAAATTTCACTCATCAAGAACGGAAACAAGCTGACCGCATTCGCTCCTGGTGACGGTGCAATCAACTTCATCGATGAACACGACGAAGTCATGGTCGAAGGTATCGGTGGACGCATGGGTCGTTCGTACGGAGATATTCCAGGTGTTCGTTACAAGGTCATTCAAGTCAACGGCGTATCCCTCGATGAAATGGTTCGAGGACGCAAGGAGAAGCCAGTCCGCTGAGGTGTTCATGATGTCAGAAGAAGTAGTAGTCGACGATCGTCCTATCGCAGGTATCGGAACGCTTGTCTTTGGCAAGTGGGACGCTGCTGAAGTTGTGTGCAACGACCCAGGTCTTGCACCATACGTCAATCTCACAACCGTTGGTGTTCCTCACACCGGTGGCCGTCACGCCAACATGTGGTTTGGAAAGTCCAAACTTAGCGTTGTTGAACGCTACATCAACAAACTCATGCGAACCGGAGCATACACCGGCAAGAAACAATCCGCAATGAAAGCCTTTGAGAGTGCTCTCGACGTTCTCGCTGAGCGACGCAAGATGAACCCTCTGCAAATCTTTGTCGACGCAATCTGCAATGCAGCCCCAATGGAAGAGATCACCCGAATCAAGTTCGGTGCTGTCTCGCAACCAAAGGCTGTTGACTCATCTCCATCACGACGTCTCGATGTTGCCTTGAAGAACCTTGCAAACGGCGCTCAACAAGGTACTCCCAAATCCCAGCGCACCCGCCAACAATGCATCGTCAATGAGCTCAACAAGGCTTCCGAAGGTGATGCAACTTCTTTTGCTGTGGCAAAGAAAGAAGAAGTTGAGCGTATCGCTGCATCCGCTCGATGAAACCGCATACGGCGACGAATTTCGTCGAAGTTTTGCGACTCACTTAAGAACCCCATCCAAGTGGGCGAAATGAACCAGACAGGTGGACACCATGGGACGAAAAGAAGACAACATCAAAAAGGCAACAGAAGTTATGCACGTTCTTCCACAGATTCGAAATCTGTGCATTGCTGCGCACATTGATCACGGTAAGACGACACTTTCTGACAACTTGATTGCAGGAGCAGGAATGATGTCCAGCGATTTGGCTGGTGCTGCACGTGTTCTCGACTTCGACGAGCAAGAATCTGCTCGTGGAATTACCATCAACGCTGCATCGGCTTCAATGGTCCACGCTGTTGACAACACTGACTACCTCATCAATCTCATCGACACACCAGGTCACGTCGACTTTGGTGGTGACGTCACTCGTGCCATGCGCGCTGTTGACGGCTGTTTCATTCTCGCTTGTGCTGTTGAAGGACCAATGCCTCAAACTGAGACGGTTGTCCGACAAGCACTCAAGGAGAAGGTTAAGCCAGTTCTTTTCATTAACAAGGTCGATCGACTGATCAACGAACTTCAGGTTACTCCAGAAGACATGATGAGCCGATTCCAAGAGACCATCACAAAGGTCAACAAACTCATCAAGCAATTCGCTCCTGAGGAGTTCAAGAAAGAATGGCAAGTCAGTGTCATGGATGGAACTGTTGCCTTTGGAAGCGCTTACCACAACTGGGGTATCACCATCCCTTACATGAAGAAGTCTGGCGTTACCATGACCGACATTTTCCAGTACTGTAACGACGAGAAGCAAAAGGAACTTGCACAGGCTGCACCAGTTCACGAAGTTCTTCTTGACATGGCAGTTACCAAGCTCCCAAGCCCAGTTGAGGCGCAACCATACCGTATTCCAAACATTTGGACCGGTGACCTTGATTCTTCAATTGGAAAGGCAATGATGGCATGTGACCCAGAAGCAGAACTCGCTATGATGATCACAAAGATTTGGATGGACCCACACGCTGGTGAAGTCGCTGTAGGAAGATTGTACTCTGGTGCAATCAACCAAGGTGAATC
>JAAXIR010000277.1:1685-8773 GCA_012270265.1 Candidatus Poseidoniales archaeon | reverse complement strand
ACTGCATCGATTGTTGCTATGCGAATGCCTAATGCGTTTCGTGGGCTCCTCTTGTGCGCTCCTGCTCTACACCTCGATGAACCGCCTGTCAATGAAGAAACAATTCTTGTTGCTCCCAAAGGGATGAAGACCATCATCATCCACGGAATTAGCGACGATATTGTCCCAATTTCATGCAGCGTTGCGTATGCTGAACGTTCTGGAAATGACATCGTAGCCTTCCACCAAGTGAACGATGGCCATCGTTTGGCAGGTTCCCACAAGGAAATTATTGACGCTGCTCAATTGTTGATTGGCGAGACGATTGATTCATGAATTGTCTTGCGTTGGTAAATCCATGAGCGACCGAATGGATTACGCCTCAAGTGGTGTCGATATCGATCTTGAAGGTGCCGCTGTCGCTTCGCTCATCGGTTCACTTCAGCGTTCAACGCGAAAAGCTGGAACCCCAGGGGCGCCTGTTGACTTGCCTGGCGGTTTTGGTGGATTGATTGAATTTGGAAATCATCTGTTGGCGATGGCGACCGATGGTGTTGGTAGCAAGTTGCAGATTGCAACTGCCGTCAAGAATTGGGACAGTGTTGGCATCGATTGTATGGCGATGAACGTTAATGATTTGTTGTGTGTCGGCGCTGAGCCCATCGCGTTTGTTGATTACATTGCAGTTCCAAAACCAGATCCTGAAGTCCACGCAGCAGTCGGCGCTTCGCTCGCCAAGGCTTGTGAATTAGCGAATGTTACACTCGCTGGTGGAGAGACTGCCTCGCTTCCTGGAATTGTCACAGAACTCGACCTTTCCGGTACTGCACTCGGATTCCTTGACAAGGACTCAGCCATTACTGGAGAACGCTTAGAATCAGGTGATATTCTCATCGGACTGCCATCGTCTGGCATTCACTCAAACGGGTTCTCACTCGTTCGTAACATCATCGATCGCATGGGTTTGGCATACACCGATGCTTGTCCTTTCAACGCCGAATTCTCCGGACGAGAGATATCAGAAAGCCCTATCCTAGCAGACGTTCTCCTCATTCCAACCAAAATCTACTGCTCTCCTGTTGTCGGATTGCTTAACCATCTGAAATCTGTCCAAGGTTCGGTTCATGCAGTCCACGGAATAGCCCACATTACAGGTGGCGGTTTGTCCAATCTTCTCCGCCTGCATGACACGCTTGGGTGGCACATCGAAACCCCGATGCCAATACCTCCTGAATTCAGATGGCTGCAATCTCAAGGAAACGTGACCGATTTGGAGATGCATCGAACGTTCAACATGGGCCTTGGAATGGTCCTTGCTGTTGCAGAAGACCAAGCAGATTCCATCCTATCGTTCATTCAGCAGCACGAACCAAATGCTGCCATCATTGGCTACGTCCACGATGATGCGCACAAGGTCACGCATTCAAATTCAGAGATTTACTTTGAACACTATTGAAGCGGTGCGGTCAAGAAGATGAATCTTCTCGACCTACCATGGGCGAATCCTTTACCGGCCACGAATCGCCAGAAGGTTGGCCCGGTCACGTATGGTGCGAAGGACGAACCTTTGTTCATCTCAAAAGCGACCAACCTCGCCCAACGCACATGCCGAGAGGTCCAGCGGCAAAGTCTGGAACCGGATTCATGAATCCAGCTATGGCGCCTGCTCGTACACGCTCTGTCTTGTTGTTGCAAGATGCATTGCAGCATGGTTGGGTCAATGGTGACCGTCCTATTCGAGCATTGGATGCACTCTGTGCTACAGGAATTCGTGTCCGTCGATGGAGAAACGAAATTACTCCTAGCCATCAACCTCGTCTCCACATCACTGCCAATGATTTGGACAAAGGTGCTCTTGACTGGGCTTTGGCTTCGACGACCTCTGATGAGGAGATTGAGCATACCTCACAAGTCGACGATGAACAGATGCAACCTGAATTCATCGAAAAGAACGGAATCAAGTTCCAATGTTACGATGCTCGAATGGCCATGGTTCAAGGCTCGTTTCAGTGGATTGATGTCGATCCATTCGGTTCTCCAATCACGTTCATCGATGGAGCCCTTCAGGCCTTGGGAAGAGTTGGTGTCCTTGAGGTAACAGCGACCGACACTGCAGCACTAACAGGATCTTCTGCATCGTCCGGTATGCGTCGTTATGGTCACAAAGGCATTGTCGATTTGTATGCGCATGATGATGCAGTTCGTGTTCTACTCGGTACCATTGCAACAAGAGCCGCTCAACTCGATCGAGCCATTGAACCAATCTTGGCTCTGTTTGATGGACATCATGTTCGGGTGTCCGTTTTGGTACGAAAAAGCAAGCAAGGTGCTGATCGTAATAGAGAATTGATTGGTTGGAGAGTTCGAACAACAGACAAACCGTACTCGTTCACAAGCCATCCGACTCCAGAACAATTGGCTCACGCGAGTGGGCCAATGTGGATTGGTCCATTGTGGAACGAGGACATTTGTTCGCGGATGACAGAAGATAAGGCTGTTGAAACCTGTCTGGCTACGTCCTCAGATATCGAGCGTGGGGCAGCGCTCGGCCTCGAATGGACGGAAGCGGACCAACTCTATGCTGAACGGGAAATACGGCGCTCTGTCCGCCACATTGCTCAAGCAGCACCGTTGTTATCGCGAGATCACTTGCTACTGGCCTTTGACGAACTTCCACGCTTCGCAAATGTGGACTCATTACCGACCATGGAACGGCTCATCAGTGCCCTCAATGAAGCAGGACATTTGACGGCACGAGTACCAGACTTACGCCCATTTGTTGCAACCTTAGCACCGTTTGATGCCGTTATCGAAATCATGCAGTCCTTGCAATCAACCGAATGAAGGGTCATTGATTTCTTCATCCGGTGAAGGCAGCAACGGTGTTGCGCTCTCAATGATTTCTTGAACAGATTGTTCGATACTACGAGCATTCTCAAGCATTTTTGAGAGAGGGATTTCTTTGCCTGTCATCTCTGTAATGGCTTCAATGGCAACAGCTGCTGCACGAACATCGGGATACATTGGACTTGCTTCTGATAGAAGGGCCGTAATGTCCAGATTGAGGCGATCGCCTTCACTCAGAAGGAAACCAGTAATGCCGGATACAACACCGCGCTGTATTGACTGAAGATCAAGTGACTTCAGTCGATTACGTGCTGCTTCGTTTGCTCCGACAGCAAACAATCCCTCACCGTGGATTTGTTTTTCTGGCTTGAGAATTCCATCGATGATGATGAGTTGATCAAAACCTCCAACTCTGAACCACTCGAGAACGGTTGATCCAAAGGCGATGTCTTGTTCTTTATCGAACTGAATTTCAGCAGTAAAGACACCAATACCATCCCCTTGATACACGCGGACAGGGTGGCGAGGAACCTCGTTTTGAATCAGTGCAACAGCAGGGAAATTCTCATCCATAACCGTCCCAAGTTGCGTGAGATTGAGCGACTCAATGATGTGGGATGCAGCAATAACGCCGACCATTCCTGCTGTGGTAAATCCACAAATCGCAACACCACCCGTGGTAGGGTCAACCCCAGAACGTAGAACCAAATCGTACGTCCCGAATTGCTGTTTCATAGTCACGCCTCGTCTCGCTGGTTGACTCGTGTTTGAAAAATATCTCGTTGCTCATTCGTTGTACTCGGACCAGTCTTCTGCACCTTCTTCTCGGTACCACCATGTGCCAACTTCATCCTCATACCATTCGGTTCCATATTCGTCAACAGAGATTCCATCGTCTTCTTCTGTATCTTCGGTTGATTCCTCTTCTTCAACTTCTGGCTCCTCTTCGAACGTATCTGCATTGGACTCTGTAACTTCAGAAATCAATGAGTCGCCTGGGCGTTCAATAATCTCAGGTTCAGCGGAAATGGTCTTGTCTTCAAACTCATCCAATGGTTTACCTTCAGGGATTTCGGCTGGTTCATCTTCCTCTTCGATGAACTCATCTTGTTCTTCATAGAATGCTTCATCCTCAAAGTCAGCTGAAGCCTTGCGGTAAAGGACAAATCCAACTGCAGCAAGAACAAGAACGCCTGCGCCAATTCCACCAATGACAACGACATTGGAAGAACTCTTTTCCTCCCCATCTGGGTTTGTTTGGACCTCGACGAAGAGATCGGCAGTCCAAGTGACGACATCATTCTCGACGACAGAATCTAGATTCGTGTAATCAGGGGACTTCGTTAGTACTTGAATTGCAAACTGATTTTCAACTCCTGCATCGTTTTGTCGAGCCCAGAGCGGATCCTCGTATTTTGGAACAAAGGATACTGTCTCAGTTCCATTTGCAGCGATGCTGACCATACCTGGCTTCTTGAACAGGGATGGCAGTTCAGTTACAGAGACCTCAACTTCAACAGCGAATGGGTTTGGGTTTTCAACCAGACAATCAATTGGATCATCGGCTGCTTGTTTGTTCGTAAGGATGGTTGCACTTTCACAGGCAATGGTGACGGGTTGGATGGATGTTGGAACCCATTCAGTCACCGTTTCGTTTGTTTCATTCTCCTGCACTGGAACGACATATTCGTTCAAGGAAACTGAAAACGAGGTTGTTCCAAACATAAGGCGCCCTCCGGTATCGACGGTGAAATCGATACGGGAGATGTTTGCAAACGATGAAACAATGCGAATCTTTCCAGTTGAGATGGTTTCAGTACCGCTCATTGTAGCGTTTTCTGATGCATCATCAAACGCGTCCCAGAGAATTGTCGTTCCTTCGAGTGATGCTTGGTGGGCTGCATTGACAGAGTCGGTAGCAGTTAGCGTGATGTTGATGTCAATTGCGTCATTTGCATCCATATCGACAGAAGTCAGGGGTCCAGCAAGCTCGACCGTAATGGCCGTCCCCATCGATGCAGATGCTACGGCAGAGGTATATGGCTGTGTATCAACGACTTCGATGGCTTGCATGGAAACGTCAATGCTCACAACACCATCAGAGATTGCTGAATAATCGAGCAAGGATTGTGGAATGCTGCTGTCGTGAAGATCCTCAACATCAATCGCAACCCATTGACCATTGCTGTCGCTTTGACCGTTCAATGTGAGTGAATCGGAACCGTAGGTCATGACCATCTCAAGTTCTGCGTTTTCAATCGCCACTTCTTGTTGCATGTCATCGAGGTAGTATGCATACAGGCTAACGGACAAGGGACTGTTTGATTCGAGGACGTTATCGCTCACTCCCACTGGTCCTGAAGACACGGTGAGTTCCAATTGGCTGTTGATGTAGGTGTTGTTGAACGAGGTCGTAGGCCCGGCAACGGGGAGTGGTAACGTTGCATTATCGTAGCTGTCGATGGCTGCGATGGCAACCCAGTACTGTTGGCCGTCTTGAATTGCCATGGATGAGGTTGATCCAGACGCATCAACGAATTCACTGGTGGAGGAAATCTCGGCCTCGGTGACTGAGGACGAGACGGTTGCTACTGCTTGATAGGTGACGCCATCGATAACGTAGCCCTTTGCTGGTGTCAACTCGTTGTTGAGGCCCGTGGCATCCAAATCCGAATCTGCTACATAGACCCTGTATTCCACAACATTGGAATCCGTGCTTGCATCCCACGTTACTTTCATCGGAGCAGAAGCGGTTTCCATATCAAGATCGAACAATTGGACATTTGTCACTGCTGCAGGGGCGGGCGGATTTGGGATGGTGACTTCCAATGCCTGGGACAGGTTACTTACAATTCCAAACGAGTGAATGGATCGAACGATGTAACCGTACGTCGAACCAACATCTACGTTCGAATCTGTGAACGTGTTTTGACCTACAACAACTTCGTAAGGTGAAGTGTAATCATAACCAGCCGTAGGTGACATTCTGAACACTTGAAACTCTTGGAGATCATTTCCAAACTCTGAAAGCGCTTGCCATTCAATGGTAACGCTCGATTCTGTGAGCGATTGAACCGATAGAAGTGGGGTAGGAGGGAGAGCTAGATTTGGAGCACCAAGCGTGTAGTTCATGCTCAAATATGTAGCATCAAACTGACCGGGCTTTGTCGTTTCAACCGGAAGCGTCACAGTGAACGTACCTGAGCCAGGTAACATCTGTTGATTGAGGGAGTTGCTTAGTGAACCTATGGTTCCAGCACTCGTCGTGACTGCGAATTCAATATCATAAGCGATTTCCAAATCGGTGAAGTTCGCTGTACCGTTTGAATTACTGGATAGCGACATGAGATTGCTCACCATTTCGACGCCATAGCCGTCCGAAATACCGGGGTAGGCTGGAAGGAAGGGGGAGATAGAATCTCGAATGATGTCATTCCCATCAATCATCGTCAAAACACCGATGTGAGAGAGTGTTGTGCTCGAGTAACCCTCAGCCCAAATGTCGTCATCACCATCAACATCGGTATCGAGTGACACGTTGTGCCATGCGCCAATGAAAACACCTTGTAAGCCCTCTCCTGCAAGGACGAATTGGTCCATAAGGCCATCATGGTCAATATCGGAAAACTGGATATCTCTGGGAACAGAGTATGGCGTCAATGGAGAGTTGCTTGGTGAGCCAAGTCCAGACGCGGTAATTGGCCTGAATCCAATGTCTCCTTCAATGGTTGACGGATTCCCGTCTCCAAACTGCGTGTTTGGAATGAGAAGTGAAGGGTTCCCGTCGTTGTTGAAATCGGCTACTGTTGCATTCATCGGATTGAGTACATCCAGAATCTGAACTTGATTCCAAGACGATTGATTGTTGACTACGATGACGGATTCTGTTTGTTTTGCAGTCAGGAAGTCAATATCGCCATCGCCATCGAAGTCGCCAGCAACCGATTCTGCTGTGAGGTTTCGGAATTTTTGTATGTTTGAATTCAGTTGCCTTGTTGCTGCATCGTAGGTGATCTCGGTCGCATCGTCCCATGCATCGGAGACAATGATGACATTTTCACCACGATCGAAGAAATCACCAACACGAAGACTGCGCATACTTGTGCGTCCTTGTCCGAAATTCCAGCGAAATACTGGAATGTCATCATCTTGACGAACAACATCTGTCGAGCCATTGAACAACGTCAAGGAGACGAGCCCTTCGCCTGACTAGCCGTGTATGGTGACAATGTCAGGGTAGTTGTCGCCGTTCATATCAGCAA
>JAAXIR010000277.1:0-1675 GCA_012270265.1 Candidatus Poseidoniales archaeon | reverse complement strand
GCAACCTGGACATCGATTGGGTTGCTTGTAATATTGACGCTGAACGATGGATCGTATGCCATGGTCGTGGTGTTGTAGTAATGGATGCACATCATTGCGCTACCGGCTGAAAAAGTGACAACGTCATCATGGGAATCGTTGTTCATATCAGCGATTCGCATTTGATCCGAATTGATGCATGTCGAAGTCCATGCTGAAAGATTGTACTGCATTGTCGTGTGGTTGCTCTCGACCACTGCGAATGCTGTGTTGACACCTGTTGTCGAATTTACTGTCGAGAAGACAAACGCATCCGTCATGCCATCCCCGTTGGACTCGCCCAACATCATGTGTCGCACCGCCCCTATCGAGACATACTGGGCATCAATCTGTGGCGAATATGTGATGTTCGCTTGACTTGACTGAATGGTAGAATTTTTTGGAAGCAAAATCGGAGAAGGCATACTCGAGCTGTTGTTCAATTGTACAAGATCAAACGTCGAACCTGATTGGAATGTATTTTGATGGGCTAAATCACCATATCCTGCACCTGAATAGGTCCAAATGATGTCGCCTGTACTGCTGTTGATCCAAACGCTTCCAGGCGTATTCGCAGCCGATTGGCCTTCAACCACGAACGATGCATCTTGGAACGTCACGTTTCGCTCAAGGTCCAATTGGAGCAATGTGGAGGTGTTGTTTCCATCGGATGTTACCGTTATGGAATTCGCGCCACCAGCAAATGTACTGACTTGAGTCGTTCCACTCGCAAAAGATTGTGGAACGAAGAGAACTGGAGTGAGAAACAGCGCTACGAGAATAAGCGTTTTTTTGTTGACTCGTGTTTCTTGCATGATGCCACCTATACAAGGACAGCACCGACCTCTACTTCAAATCGATGACTAGATTCGAGTTATACCTCAAATTTCCATCCAAGGCTTCGTTTTTCAATCGCTGGTGCTTATACAAACATTATCAATGAGGGCGTCTTTAGATGTACTGTTTACCATGGTTACACAATCGAGGTTCACGGTCACAGCGGGTGACTTGGAAATCGATCTCAGCGGAGCTACCGTCGAGGTCGATGCGCGTCTCATTCAGATGCGTCATGATGATACGTGGTCCATCGTTCTTGAACGCCTTCGAGACGCTCGCGATGCTGCAATTGATGCTGCAATTGATGCCGCCCGAGACGTCGGGTTGCCAGAGCGAGGTTCTGCCTTCCGTGCATTGGTTGAAAATTGCTCACTCAGCAAGAAGCCCGATCAAGTACTTGCAGCAATTCACTATCTTCGTGATGTTGAAAGCGTCACTGACAGCCCCCCAAGAGTTGTCAATCAATTGTTCTCCGATGCTGGTATTGAACCGCCAGGTAATCTCAGTTTGTACCTCAATCGACTGAAAGAACGTGGCTTGCTCATGGTCCCACTGAAGTTTGGCGACAAAAACCGGTATTCACTTCTTACGGATGCCGGCAGGGCACACCTCGATAAACAATCAACATCCTGAGTGCCATATGGTGATGTCAGGCGGCGGGGCGGGCGACCCCCGAGACGGGGCCCTCGAGGAGCAGTACGCACACCTGCGAGATGCTGGCAGCACACGGGCTCCGCGAGGGGCACTAGGCGCCGCGGACGGGCGGCGTGCCGACCATCGCTTGGCAGATCATCGAGCATCCCAACCGCGACAAGTACGA
>JAAXIR010000222.1 GCA_012270265.1 Candidatus Poseidoniales archaeon | reverse complement strand
ACGTTTGCAGTGACTGAATGACTGCGCTGCGTTTTGTGAAGTTAATCATTCAGTGTTTGGCCGTATCTGTTTTCGTTTGCTGTCTATGGATTGTGCATCTATGCTACGTGGACTCAACGAAAGGAAGCATCTCTTCATTCAGTTACACACGTTGTAGCAAGAAAATGGTTCTGGGCGACACAGCTGTTCATCACCTGGCACGTGTTGAGTATTTTCAGAAGCATCGATTCTGCATCGACAGACACGCTCATCTTCATTGAAGAACTGCTTCTAATGATCGTCACGGTTTTCCTTGCAATATGGGCTTTGACGAGCAAAGGCGAGGGCTCCGAATCCTCCCTGTTCACACGCGACAATGCACTCTTTTGGGGTGTTGCTTTCGGTTACGCCTATGCTGGTAGTGTAGCGATGATTACCTCGGTCATGGATGATGTTCGAACCGTCCTTATCGGAGGCCATATCCTTGTTGTAGCTACAGTTGTGTGGTCGCAACGAAGCATGCTCGAAGCGAAAACAAACCGCATCAACAGTGATCGAGGCATCGTTCAATCCGTGATCAATTTGGAGATACACGAACCATCAAGTGAACCGGAACCCTCTGTAAACGAGATCGATGGGGAGCAAGAATCAGCACCAAAGAGTCTGGAAGAGGCCCCTACCCTCGAGGAGAGCATTGGCGATCCCGTTGATTGGAATCAGACGCCTGAAACGCTCGGTGATGAAACGCAATGGGACGATGAAATCGAACTTTTGGATTAATCCTCACCGATGCCAGAAAGCAGCATGACAATGCGAATCGTTCCTTCAAGATCGGGAGAAACTCGAGCACCCAGAATCACTTGGGCATCGGAAGCAACGGCGGATGTGAGAGCCGTTGCAATCTCGTCCACTTGACCAATCGTCATGCCCAAGCCACCCTCGATTTGAAGGAGACAGCCTTTCGCACCAGCGACGTTCATCGGAGCCAGTGGCGCCTTGATGGTTGCATTGTAGAGATCGTCCAACTGCTCGTGGTGACCAGTACCCACCAGCATGGTGGAGCCTCCTTTGTGTTGAACAATGGCTCGCAAGTCCATCAAATCGAGATTGATAAGTCCCATCGAAAGAAGTGTGCGAACCAATCCATCGATCAAATCTTCAACCCACTCCGAACCCATGCTCCAATCTTTGCCCCTGGCTCGAGCTTGTCGAGCCAGTCGTTGGAGTGAGAGTTGTACACAAACATCTGAATGGTGTTCCAGTCGTTGAATCTCGGCTTCTGCGAGCTTCTTTCGTGTCGGTTGACTATCGAATGGGAGGGCTGCAATGGAGAGGACTGTTGCCCCGTGGAGTTTTGCCTGTCGGGCGAATTCATGCGAAGCACCGGTCCCTGTACCTCCACCCAACCCTGCAACGATGATGACCAATTCCGCTTGCTCAAGAAAAGGACGTGTTCGGGTTGCTAATCCCCTCATCCGCTGCTCAGCAAGTGGAGGGAGCGCGGCGCAACCTAACGCATCCAAGGTGTGCCCGAGGCGAATGATGTGTGCTCCGTCTACATCGGGAAACCGATCGTCAGCATCAAGCATCAGCAACGATGCTCCAGCACCTCTTTGATGGGCCCGGGCAGCCCAAACGCAACCGAGCCCCCCAATTCCTGCGATGAGGATTTGTGACGACTCCATGACAATGCCTTGTCGAAGACGCCCTTGAACTTACCTTATTTGTCGACGAATCGAAGGTAACGACGACGAGCATCACGAGCCCAAGCATTGTCTGGCTCAAGGTGGAGAACCTTATCGTAATACGAAACAGCAGTCTCAAACTCAGAGAGATGACGGCCGTACAAGTGACCAAGGTTTGACAACACTGGAATGCATTCTTGGTCTTCCTCGAGCATACTCAAGAGGAGACGTTCTGCTGCACCAAGATCGTTTTTGAGCATCAAATCTTCAGCCTCATCCAACTGCTCAAGTTGAAGTGATGAAAGGTCGTAGATGTTGTCGAAGGGAGTTTCCGCCATGAAGTACCCTAACGGTCGAATCACAAGAATTCTTGCCCTGTTACATTTTGCTCGAAAAACGGCACACTGCAAGACATTATTCTGGCGAATCACTAACAATGTTTAAGGGGTCCTTCTAAGTCGAAAGACCATAGGGTCTAGCCATGCTAACAACCTCCTTCTCAAAACGCCGCCCAGTTGCGGTTGCAGTGTTGCTTCTCCTGCTTCTCCCTGGCCTTGCAACATCGTTGCCGACAGGGATTGGTGGCCAACAAAACGACATTGACGATGTCGCCAAAGAAGGATGCCTTTGCCACAACGCAGCACCATCCAACAGCGTTCAAGTGATTCTTGACAGCGTCCCGTATGCTTGGACGCCAGGCGAGACCTACGAACTTCAACTCCACATCATCGGAGGACCTGCTGCCGGAGGACAATACTCCGCAGGATTCTCAATGCGAGTTTCAAGCGGTGAGCTCGGAGGAACAGGTGCCGACAACTGGCAGGGCGACATGCAATCGCTCACGCACACATCTGCCTCCGCTGCAGAATCGGACCGAATGTGGGACATCACGTGGACGGCACCAGCCGAGGGAGAAGGAACCGTCACGTTCTGGATCACAGGCAACAGCGTCAACGGCGATGGTGGTCTTGGAAACGTTGTCGAGGACATGTGGAACCAGTTGACCTTTGCTCTTGTCGAAGGGGATGAAGACAGCCTCTCTCGTGGAACTCGAACAGTCTTTGCAGGTGACGGTAACGTTGCACCTCCTGAACCCGAATCGCACGGAGCCGACTTGCACCACATGGGTGCCAAACTGCGTGCACACTGGCTTGGCCTTCTCGGCTTTGGAGCGGTCATCATGTGCGTCGTCTTCGCTGGTTTGATGCTCCGATACGGATTCTCGACGTCGTACGAGGGACGAAGCAACCAGTTGCGCTTGCGCTACAAACTCATGCGAAGAGGTGATCAGTGATGTACGACGACACCATCAACAACTTGCTCAAGGGTGTTGCAGACGGGTCTATTTCCGTCAAGGATGCTCGCAATGCTTTGGAGGGCGTTGAACTCACCGAAGCGCAAATGGACGAGGCCATCAACCATGGCGTCCACAATGTTGCAGAATCCGGAACCATTGTCAGCGCAAGTCTTGCCCCATCCGGTGGCTCCTACCTCACCATGTTTTTCTTTGCATGGGGCATCTTCTGGGCATGCTATTGGGCATTCTCCCTCATTTATGGACTTGCAAAGAGTTGGGATCAACAACAGCTTGCGTTCCATCTTGCAATGACCTTGACAACCTTGATCCTCATGGGCGTCATCTACCTCAAGTTCATCCTTCCGGATACCATCATTGTCAAACATTCTCAGAACAAGTACGTCCCTGAACACGTCAAGGACTGGAAGGAGTACAAGTGGTGAAGCATATGGCGAAAGATTACAATTTATTCGTTCCTGAAGCAAAGGAAGGCGCTGCTAACGCTGGTGAAACCGTCATCAACCGAAGACAATTCTTGCGCTATGGTTTCAACACGGCAACAGGCGTACTTGCAGCATCACTGGGCGTACTTGGATTCGCTGCCATTCTCCTCCCGCCAGGCGGTGGCTCCGCTGGTGACCTCTCGGTCAAATTCTGGGCCAAGGGTCGTGAAGACACGGCATGGTATGGGCCGAAGCACCTTCAATCGATGACGAAGGCAGACTTTGTTGCAGAAGCTGCCAACTCCAACACTGGTACCGCAGGTGCCGCTGGTGTTTGGAACGGCGTTCCCGTTGTCGTTACCTATGTCGAAGACTCCAAGTGGCAAGGATCACCAACCGACAACAACAAAGCACGATTCCAAATGATGGAAGGTTACGATGAATCTGGAAAGTACATCGGTCACTTTGAAGACATGGTTGCGATGGATGAACGCATCTACCCATCCGATGACCTCATCATGGTCTTTGGACGTTGCACACACCTTTGTTGCATCCCTGGCTGGCAACTCGTATCCAACTCTTACACGGACGATACATGGACGCCTGGAGGTACCGATGATGGTGGAACCAAGTTGTTCTGCATCTGCCACTCCTCCCGATTCGATACCACTGCACTGGAGATGAACACCAACCGCAACCGAGCCAATGGTGCAACCTTCACTTATGCAGGTGTACGCAAAGCAGGAGGTCCGGCTCCTGTTGGTCTTCCATTGATTCCTATTGTTCTCAACAATGGTGTCGTTGAAGGCATAACCGACTACGTCGATTGGTTGACGTACTGTGATTGAGGTGATATCATGACAACAATGTTCTGGATTCTTTGGTTCTTCATCGCTTTCATTATCGTCCTTGTTGCCTTTACACTCCGCAAGGAAACAGAAGAAATGCCACGTCGAGAAATTCTCCGTGCTGTTGAGTCAACAGGTGGAATGGGTATTTCCGAACGGGCCTTCTTGTGGGTATTCTCGTGGATGGACACACGGTTTCGTATCCAAGACTACTGGAACATGTCCAAGGGTGCGTACTACAACATGCACCGCCAAATGCCACTTACTCACGCTGAGAAGTACAAACTGCGCATCATTTGGTATTGGTACCCGTTGTATTGTCTTGGTGGTATTTCCTTCCTCAGTTTCATCATCCTTGTGTTGACTGGAACCATTCTCGGAATTTACTACGTTCCTGGTGGCGAAGGTGATCCATCACCTGCGTATGCTTCCATGGAATTCATCATGCTCGAACTTCCGTTCGGCTACATCATCCGTGCAGTTCACCACTGGGGAACGCACTTCATGGTTGCATCTGTGTTCTTGCACATGTGCCGTGTCTACTTCACAGGTGCTTACCGAAACCCACGTGAACTCAACTGGCTCATCGGTGTTGCTTTGATGGCGCTGACCATCGTCTTCGGTTACTCCGGCTATTTGCTACCATGGGACAGTCTCGCCTACGGTGCTGCGGTCATTGGAATCAACCTTGCGAACTCCTCTCCATTGATTGGAAAGTACATCGCAACCCTTCTCTTCGGTGGTTCATCCTTGACGCCACGAACGGTAACACGGATGTACTTCATCCACGTCTTCATTCTCCCTGTGATTGTGACAACATTGATCATCATTCACTTGTTTATTGTCTGGGTACAAGGCATTGCGGAGCCACATTGATCGGAGGAATTTGAATGGGATTAATGGAAAATTTAGGACGAGTTGCAACCTCGTATATGGATGAAAAAGCAAAACTCCAGGAAGCTGGTGAAAAGCGAAAGCGTACCCGCATGGGTCACGGTTTCTGGCCTCATGAAGTTCTTCGAGATACCATTCTGTTTGCGTTCATGGCAGCAGTTCTGTTGTTCTATGCGTGGTTGATTCCTCCGCCACTACACGGCGCTGCAGACCCATACGCACAAGCAGGATTCGTTTTCCCTGATTGGTATGTACTGTTCTCTTACGGCTATTTGCGATGGGGTGAGTACCTTCCCCAGTTTACAGTACCGACCGGATTCATTGGCGATATAGTCGGCCAACCTGTCTTCGCTTGGAACGCTGCATGGTGGGGCGCTGCGCTCACAGGCATTCCAGTCGGTATTCTTGCTCTTCCACCGTTCCTCGGTGGACGCGAGAAGCGACCTGTCGAAGACCCATGGTTTGCAGCAGCAGGTGCTGTGTACCTTGCACACGTTTGGTTCATCTACGTCTTTTCGATCAACATCTTCCTCGAATTGTACGGGAAAAACAGATCCGATTATTGTAAACTCGATTCACATGGGGATCTGTTGTGTGGAACGAGAGCGCCATGGATTGCTGAAATTTTCAATGCCGTGCCGTGGATTCTCACCGGTATGCTGTTATGGATTGTGATCTATTTTGTTGGACGGAATATCCTCGTCAAAGCATGGGGATCTGGATTCACACCTGAACACGGCAAGCGTGTCATCATTGGTGCACTCGTCATTTCCGCAGGTGCATCTGTTGCAACCTTCGACACCTACGATAACGGATTCTGGGAAGCAGGTGGGCTGTTGACCATCAAGGGACTAACACACGACTACTACCCCGAACTGGAAGCAATGCGCACGCAACCGTCCGATGTACACGTTCACGAAACGAATGAGTTTACCGACGATCGTGGATACACAGACGGCATTGTACCAGCGGCAGCCTGGCTTAATTGGCAAATCTTCCAGCCTGCTCGTGAAACCATCATCGATTTCAGTGATGCCAACAACCATCAAAACCCATCCGAGGGCGACAATGCAGCAGGCAACACCGTGACCTTTGCAGGTGGAGAAGGCTACACCAGCTCTGGTACATTCATCGTCTCAGGCGAGTACACAGACGAAGCACTCCCGACTGATGTTACCTGCGAATACCGAGCCAGTGAGCGTAAGATCGACGGCGTCAATACCGCAACAATGCTCTCGAGCACCATGAGCGTTACTGACACCTCTGGCAAGGTCCTTGCTTCCTTCACAGGCTGTGAAGGGGCGGAAATCAATCTCGTACCAGGGAACTACAACTACGAGTACACCCTCGTTGCATCAGGTGCCTTGGCTCTCAACGATTCAATCACCACGGAAACAACCTACTCCGTACGTGCGTTCCAACCGCGACTCTTGTGGGACGCCAACTCTGGCGCACACTCTGGCAAGGATGTTGCCTTGACCAACACGACAATGATTGCAATGATTCAAGCCGATGGTGGAGCGTATTCGGTCACTGATAACCCATCCTACCACGTCAACCCAAAGGCACTCGATGCCAAGTTGACCTATGCTATGTTCATCCCATGTCTAACCTTTGGTGCTGTTGTGATCGTCCTCTTGCGATCGATGGCACGTGGCTACGAATTCGAGATGAACAAGTGTTACGGCTGTGACCTTTGTGACGATGCCTGTCCAGTTCGATTGTTCAATGGTGGAGACAAACTCAACATCATCTACAACTCATGGAACAATGAGGACGATGGTGTTCCTCTGTATTCTTGTCTGACGTGTACGGCATGTACGAATGCTTGTCCACAATTGGTCAACTACGATTCCTACGTCGACATTCGACGCAGCCTAATTGTTGGTGGACCAGCAGCGGAAATTCCTCACACTGTTCTTCAAGCCGTTCTTGCGGCTGAGGCTGAGGAAGCATCCAACGATGACTTCATCCCAGTTGAGGAATACCCGATTTCCTCGAACGTTGGCTACTACCCTGGCTGTGTCGATTATCTCGACCAAGAGATGGTCTTCTCACACGTGAACGAGGGCGAAATGAACCTTGGCGATTCAACAACGGCTGCCTTTACTTTGTTCGAAGAGATGGGTCACGATGTTTCCTATCTTGGTCGTGACTTCCTCAAGTGCTGTGGCCACGACCAGAAGTGGCAAGGACTGACAGAAGTCTTTGACAAACTCAAGGCCTACAACCAGAAGAAGATCGAAGCATCCGGTATCGATACACTCGTCTCTTCATGTGCAGAGTGTTTCCGAACCTTTGCTCGTGATTACGAGCTCGAGGGTGTCAAGGTCATGCACACGACAGACTACCTCATCGAGCACGGTTTCGATAAGCCACTTTCGACCGATGCAACAACCGTCACCTACCACGACCCATGTCGTCTTGGTCGACAAATGGGCATCTACGATGAGCCACGTGAACTCATCAACGCTGTTGAGGGTGTCGATCTTGTTGAGATGGAGCACCATGGCGAAGACGCCATGTGCTGTGGTGTCTCAAGCATGATGTCGTGCAACGAGAATGCTCGAGCACTCCGTGTTGCTCGAATGGAAGAAATCAAGTCCACTGGAGCTGACACCATGTTGACGTCCTGTCCGAAGTGTGTTTCGCACTTTGAGTGTCTCAAGTTTGAGGGAGATGAACGCTACGAAGACATCGAAATTCTCGATGTTGTTTCCTTCCTTGCTCGTGAAGTTAACGCCAAGAAGAGCGAACTTCCTGCAGCAACTCAAACAGAAGTTGAAGCTTGAAGTTAATCTTCAGATGGTACGTCATCGTCCATTCCGACGATCTCGTAGTTTGAAGGGAACAAAGCGATCAAAACACCGGCAATGAGGCTGATAAGGCCCCACATGAATTCTTGCTGAACAAAGAGAAGTTCAAGTGCGATAACGCAAAGAACGAGTCCACCGATGTTTGAAGTCCAAACAAGGGTCTTGAAGGTTCCAAGCGATACGCCAGTCGTACCTTCCTTGCGGTATGGGCCGAATTCTCCACCACATCGTTGGGCTGGTGGCTGCCTTCCCTTTTTTGACACGTACATCACCTCATCGGTCAATCATGCTGATAGCGTCTGTGGGACAAGCAAGAACACACAGACGGCAGCCTGTGCAAGCGTCTCGAATGATTTTCGCTTTCTGATTGCTTTCAACATTGATCAGTGGACTACGCATAGCAACTTTGTACATCTCAATCGCATCATCATCGCAGACGATGGTGCATTGATCGCAACCAATGCACAGTTCTTCTTTGACAAATGCAACGGCTGACTCTCCGCCCTTCAATGAAGCGTGTTGCACACCACGTTGACGATTCAGACTCGTCCGGATACGCTTCGCCTCTTCTTCGCGGCGACGCTTCAACTCATCCGAGGACGTCATGGTTCACCTCAACCATGGGTTGCCCTTCAAACTTGGCAACGCTCAAATTAACAAGAAGGTCGCCGAAACAGTAGAATGCACCAACAAGAAGAGGTGGATTCCAGGCTGTCAAACCGGTCCATGGGACGTTCGCAGCCCATGTCCAGTTTCCAAGGAAGGTTCCCCATAACTCCATGAAAAGAGCAAGCCATACCATTGAGGCATACAGACGAGGTTCAGGACCCCATTGCGTGAATCCAAGCGTCAGGAGAATCAGCAGAACTGCGGATGTATCGGTTCCCTTGACTGCACCATACACAACCAGTGGAACAAGGAGG
>JAAXIR010000270.1 GCA_012270265.1 Candidatus Poseidoniales archaeon | reverse complement strand
ACTACAGTAATCAAAACAAGAACTAGGATATTTCGAAAAAGAACGCCGGTTTCCATGCTACTAACAGGCTCAACAATTACATAAACAATCCGTTAATTGTGAGATTATTTTGTTTTCTAATTGATGCGGTTGGTTCTTGAATGAAACGTTCTTGGAAAGGACATGGCGAATCTCCCACGAGATGAAGAAGGCAACCTCATTGTACGTATCGGCCACTCACCAGATCCCGATGATGCCTTCATGTTCCATGCTATGACAACAAACGCGTTTCCAACACCAGGATACAATTTCGTTCATGAACTACAGGATATTGAGACCCTCAATCACCGTGCTATGAATTGCGAACTCGAAGTCTCTGCGGTGTCCATTCATGCTTATCCTGATATTGCTGAGAATTATGCTTTGATGAATTGCGGCGCCTCAATGGGAGAAGGTTACGGTCCGATGATCGTTGCCAAACAAGGGCTATCGCTTGAGGATGCGAAATCCTCTGTCATAGCCGTGCCAGGACTGAAAACATCCGCGTATCTCGGACTACGTCTTGCTTGGGGCGATGTATCTGTCGAGGTCGTTCCTTTCGATGAAATCATTCCACGCATTTTGGACGACACTTAAGCTTGTTGACTCATTATCCACGAAGGCCAGTTGACCTATGTAGAACACGATTTGAACTTACTGATTGATCTTGGCGTTTGGTGGAACGAACGAACCGGAGGATGGCCTATGCCCCTCGGCGGTAATGTCGTTCGAAGAGACCTCGGACAGGATGTCATGGAAGACATTACAATGTACACGAAAATGAGCATTGAACACTCAATTGCTCATCCAGAGGAAGCCCTTGAATTTGCTAAAGCTTGGGGACGTGGCATTGACGATGAAACCAATCAAAAATTCGTAACAATGTACGTGAATGACCGAACCATAGACTACAAACCGGAAGGCCGTTCATCCATTCGCCGATTCTTGCAAGAAGGCCAAGAACTTGGCATGATTCGAGAAGATTTCAACGTCGAAGATCTGTCCTTCATTGGCGCTACGGAGTGAGCAATATGGATGCTCGTCCAGAGGTCAGCGAATATGGTTCTGTCGATCCAGCACCTGCATCAGATTCTGAACAACTCAATGACCTGCGAAGTACACTTCTCGATGAAAACGAGAAGATGTTCCAACGCATGCGCTCAGTCTTCAAACTCCGAAATATCCGAACGCCAGAATCATGCCTCGCTCTATGCGATGGCTTCTCATCGTCAAGCGCACTCCTGCGTCATGAATTAGCATATGTTCTTGGGCAAATGCAGATGGATGAAGCCCTTCCAACATTGATCAAAATTCTCTCGGATGATAAAGAACACGTCATGGTTCGACACGAAGCTGCAGAAGCACTCGGAGCCATTGGAAATCGAGAAGCTGTTCCAGTTCTAGAGAAGTACCTTGACGATGAACACATCGAAGTAAGTGAGTCGTGTGAGGTCGCACTCGATTTGTTAAACTGGGTGAGCAACAGTACCATTGCTTAAGTGAATTTCATCACGACATTTTAGAACCGAGACCTCCAGCGGCAATCAGGTGAGACAATGCCCCACGAACATGTTCAACTCGCACAGGCACCAAACGGAGAAATTGGTCCACGTTGTCATGAGTGTGGAGTACGACTCACATTTGGATCATCCATGGTCCACAACCAACACTACTACTGCTGGGAACACTATGTTGAGCAGACTGGGGCAGACACTGTCACGGTCGTTGGCGAGACAGAAGAAAAATTCTACATGAAGAACCAGTAGGGTTTCGTTCAAGAACTGTGAGCGATAGGCACCTTCATGGCTTCAACCGGTTGGGCACGTTTTGCACACCGGTTTGGCCAATACTATCGCTCATCCACGTTTTGGCGTCCACCAAGAATGCCGAAACGAGAGTGGATGTTCATTCCGTTTGGTGGAGCGCCTCCACTTCGGCACAAGTCCTTTCGAAATGAACAGGATCTACGTCAATTTCTCTCTGAACGAGCGATGCACTCATGCTTCTATTCGACAGCGTATTGGCAAAAACCATACGAACTGAAAATGGACGACAAAAATTGGCAAGGTGCTGACCTCATTTTTGACCTGGATGGCGATCACCTTCCAGGCGTAACGGATCGTGATTTCCCTGCCATGTTGGAAGTAATTCAGGAACAAGCGCATGCATTGTGGAACGACTTTCTTGAACCTGAATTTGGATTTGACGAACAATTCCTTCAAGTGACCTTTTCTGGTCACCGAGGTTTTCACCTACACTACAGGGATCCTGCCTTGTTCCATCTCGATTCAGAAGCTCGCCGAGAATTGGTGTCTCACATCCGTGGTGAAGGTGTTGATGTTCAAGGAGGATTGACTCGCTTTAATGATGCAACTGCGAACGGTTGGACGAAACGAATTCGTACGCAGATACCAACGCTTATCGACAAACTTGTCTTAATTGCACAAGAAGACGAAGGTTCGACAACCGTGATGAAAGATCTACACTTAGGACTCAAAGACAATCTTCAGAGAGAAGGTAAACCGGGAAAAGGTCCAGCCAGCATCAAAAAACTTGCCGATATGTTTCTCCATGAAGAGCGTCGATCCTCTGTGGCAAATGGGCAAATATCCAGGCTTGGAGCGCATCAAGGATTGTTTCTTGATTTGGTGAAGTCCGATGCTTCGATTGTTCTGGGGGCAGCAGGTGAAACCGATGAAGTGGTTACGATCGATGTTCGGAGGCAAATACGATGGCCCACATCGTTGCATGGAAAGACCGGCATGCGTGTTACAGAATTCCCACTGGAGAGACTTGATGCTGAGGGAAGTCGACCATTTGATGCATTAAGCGAAGCTTTTGTTTTTGGTCAGGAGAAGACACTGAATGTCGAAATTGTTGTTGATGATGCCATCTTGAGGTTCGGGGAGGATCAACACGATGTTTCAATGGGCGATCAATTGCAGGTTTCAGAATCAGCTGCAACATTTTTGAGTCTCAAAGGATGGGCGAAATTGGTTTGATTCTGCATTAGCAGATACAGGTATTTTCATGGTCCAATTGTGGTAAGGTTCAAGGGTAGTATCCCACCCACGTACATTAGAGGTGAGTACGTGCGACGTCGAAAAAAGAACAAATCAGCAGATGTTCGCGGTTCACCCTTGCCTCCACTTCCTCCTATGCCACCACTCCCAGGGGCACCTCTCCCTCCACTCCCTGCTGCGCCAACTCCTGAACCGTTGCCAGCAGCCGCATTACCTCCAAACCCTCTACCACCTCTTCCTGATGCAACTGCAATGCCTCCTGCACCAGAACCCTCTCAACCTGAAGAAGCCAAGAATGAATACGGGGACCTCTGGGCCAAGCGTTCCGCTAAACCGCTGCCACAAATCTATGGGGCAATCGATCGATTAGGCTCTGGTGAATCGGGTTCACTTCTCGATCGATATTCCGACCGTTTCGGTCATTCTCTCGACAGGGACATCATTGTGCTAAGGAAGAAGGAGCGAGAAGAAGCCCTTAATCAAGCCAGAAGCGCTCCTGTTGTTGAATTGCTTGATGAGGAAGAGCCAGATCGTTTGACTGTAGTAGAAAACAAACTTCGAGAACTCAAACCGCTCTACAAAGAAGCGAAATCCTTGGGTGATAAAGATGCACTCAGAGAACTTGTTCCACAACTTGAGAAATTAATGGCAGAACGACGCTCGTTGAAAGGCCAATCCAAACCAGTTCAACCATCCTCTGATGATGACCATTCTGAGGAATCAGAAGAAGTGACTGAAGCGGAAGAAATGGATGATGCAGACGTATTGTTCTCACAATTCTTTACGATTGTCAATGATTTACTCGGCGATGAATTACCAGAGGAAGCGATTGAAACCTTCCTTGCATCCGACGGATTTGAGTTGTTCAAAGAAGTAGGTGCAGACCCTGCATCCATTGATGATGAACGTCGAGGCGAATTTTTCAAGATCATCGACGAGCAACTTGGAAACATGCCAGACTCTTCGATTTCTGCGTTCGTAGAATCTGGAGATTTTGCAATCTACAAAGAAATCTCAGAAATGTACACATGATTGAGGCGATTATATGGGACTACTTGACAAAGTTGAATCAAATGAAACGAAGGCACCCAAAAAAGCAACAGCCAAGGCTGCTAAAGCAGCCAAGGTTGCAGAAGCAGTCCCTGTAGCAGCGAAGGCTGCAAAGCCCAAGAAGGAGAAGAAGCCCAAGGTCAAGAAAGCACGACCTGCAAGCCTCTCCTCGGAGTATGAAATTGCTCCAAAACTCAGTCGAGTCATTAGCTGGTGGGTTAATTTCATCGCCAATTTCTCAGTTTTGATCGCTGGGCTCGTTATGTCAGCCCTCACTGGTGGTTCTAGCGGTGGTTTGGAAACAACCATTTTGTTCATTGTTGCAATTGTCGCTCTCTTCTTCAACGCACTATTCTTGCCAATTTACACTGGACGTAACCTAGGTCAATATACGTCTTCGACTCGATACATTCGTGGTGACGGTTCCAAACCTCTGTTCCTACACAGTTTGTTTGTGAACAATATTGGTCTTCTCTCTCTGATTGGTTTCATTATGGTGTTCACGCAAGCCGGAGCAATCTCCGATGGAGGTACCGCACCGATCGTCATGACATCAATCGGAGCAGTCTTGATGATTCTTTGGATTGTAAATTGGCAATTTTCCCGCAATAGCGAACTCGACCAAGGGCTCTTTGACCTCATGTTTGGAGCGTACCTTGTACGATATGTGCCGGAAGAAAAGGCCACTTCTGGATTCCGTGCGCGACTTGAGAGCATGAGTCAGTTTGGTGAAAAATACGCCAAGCGTGTTGAAGAGCGTGCGAAAGTCCGTGAAGAAAAAGCATCGGAAGAAAATAATTCGGAAGATTCATCCGAATCATCTGAAGAAACGACCGATGACTGAAGGATTTCATCCCCATGACTTCGCACCGCTTTTCGGCGTTCTTCATTCATGCAATCGCCTGGACAGTCATCACAATAGGGCTCGTCGTATCCTCAAACATGCTCTTCATCGTGCTTCTTGCACCAATTATTCTCATTGACATGTGGTTCGCTCTGTGCCTTGGATTCATGTTACGACTGCCAACCATTCGAAAAGACGTTGAAGCACCTGCAGGTTGGGAATGGGAATCAATTGACGTACAAGGCTACCCAGTGCGTTGGCTGAAGAGAGAATGGGATCCGAACAAACCGCTTGCCATATTGATTCACGGATGGAATTCTCGCGCATCGAATATGTTGGGAAGAAGTGCGTTGTTTCATGATCTTGGATACAATTGCGTCTTGTTCGAAATGCGGGCACATGGTGGAAACAAACGTGTACCACATTGGGCTGCAATGCATGTATGTCATGATTTTGAGAGTGTGTTGAATCATTTCGAGCAACGTGGATGGCTCCAAAATGGATTCATGGTGCACGGACATAGTTTAGGAGGATTTGTCGCTCAGAGAGTACTGCGTCCAGAACTAGAGACTTCGAACCATGCTCAAGGCGTGATTCTTGAGTCTCCAGTTACCTCCTATGAATACATCAACAATCAAACATGCGATTACCTAAGGATTCCAAAGAAATTGCAACGTCCTATGATGCGTCGGTTACTACGCTACTACAATCGACTCAATCCACCTCAGTACCAAGTTCCATCAATTGAATTCTTGAGATCTCCAGAATGGGGTTTGCCACAATGCCCTACAATTCTTATTCAGGCGAAGCATGATGCAACACTTGGTCTCAAACATGCGCAACTTTTGATTGACGTTCACACGAACTCACAAACGAAATTTACCTATCACATCGTCGAAGAACTCAAGCATTCCTACGAACAAGAAAACACCGTTCGTAATGAATTGATTCGAACATGGTTAGAGGAAAATTCACTCTTCTTCCGTTGAACTTGCTTGCTCACGAGCGAGTTCACGCATATCATCGACTTCATCAAGCTCGTCAACGATTTCTTCGCCTAGAAGTGTCTCCAATACATCCTCCATGGTCAAAATACCTGACGTCCCTCCGAATTCATCTTGAACGACGGCAAATTGTTGGCGTCGTTCAAGCAACACATCTAGTGCAACATCGACGCTTTGCTTGGTTGTGAGGAATTCAACTGGTTTCATGAACTCCAATACGCCGCGGTCCCATTCGTCTCTGCTTGCAGCGAGCAAGAGTTCAGAGCGAATGACTACGCCTTGTATGTCATCAATTGATTCTGAGAAGATTGGTATCCGAGAAAATCGGAGGACTGGATATTCATCCAATACCTGGCGAATGGTCATGTCTTGCTGTAGAGCGGTGACAACAACCCGAGGTGTCATTACCTCAGTGATTGGGATTTCGCGAAGTCTCAACAAGTTGTGTATCACCGTTTCCTCATCTTCCATTAATGCGCCTTCTTCTTCACCAAGATCAGCAAGCGCAACCAAATCATCTCTTGTGACCAATTGTCCATCAGCACTTGGAAGAATCTTCTTCATCCATTGAATTGGTGCGATGATGAAGAACAATGCAATCGTGATTGAATTCAAAATGAGACCTGTCATCAGTGAGAGTTGCCGCCAATAAGCGGTTCCAAGTGTCTTTGGGATGATTTCAGATAGGAAGAGTACAGCCAACGTTAAAATCACGGATGCAATTGTGAGGTATTCATTCCCGAACTGATTTTGCACCTCAGATCCTACGCCAGCAGCACCCATGGTGTGCGCGATTGTGTTGAGCGTAAGAATAGCAGTAAGAGGCTTAACTGCATCATCTGCCTTCAATTTCGCCCATAACTGTCCACGTCGATTTCCATCCTTCTCCCACACAGCGACCTGTGTGTTTGGAATAGAGAGTACAACTGCCTCAAGAATTGAGCAGAGAAACGATACGCCAAGCGCAAGAACGGTGTAAAAAATGAGTAATGTGAGGTTCATGATGAACGTGAACTCCTGTCCGTTGGATGTTCCTGCCAAGAACTTCTGCTTCTTGAAAATGTTGTTTTTGAATGAACAAAAGGGTTGATTTGAAAATCAATGCCTGTTACCAATGGATATGGCCGATGGTGACCACGTTCTTGTGTGCGTTGCATGGCCGTACGCGAATGGGCCACTGCATCTGGGGCACGTTGCTGGTTGCTACCTCCCCCCTGATATTCATGCTCGATTTGAACGTGCTCGTGGCAACAAGGTACTGATGGTATCCGGTTCTGATGAACATGGTACACCAATCACAGTTACTGCAGAACAGGATGGTGTTTCTCCACAAGATGTGGTCGATGAATATCATGCCATCAACACAAAAGCGCTCCTTGATTTGGGTTGTACATGGATGCCAAACGTTGATTCGAGAGGTATTGATTACGGTGGCTCTTTGTTCAATCGAACAAGTGATTCTAGGCATAAAGAAAAAGTCCAAGCGAATTTCCGTCTACTCTACAATGCTGGATTCTTTGAAAAAAGAACCATGCAACAATATTACGAAGTCCACCCGGACGGCGGAGGACGTTTCCTCCCTGATCGATATATCGAGGGAACCTGTCCGTCATGCGGTGCGGATGGTGCACGTGGAGACCAGTGCGACGCTTGTGGAGCAACGTATGAGTCATCAGAACTCAAGAATCCTGTCTCCAAGATGAACCCTGAATTGAAAGTTGAAATTCGTGATACAGATCACCTATTCTACCGACTAGATTTGTTCCAGGAGGCCCTTGAACAACACGCTGAGAACAACCACGCTGTTTGGAAGCCCAACGTACGTGCAATGACAAAACAATGGCTCGACATGGGATTGCGCCCAAGGGCTGTTACTCGGGACCTTGAATGGGGGATTAACGTTCCACTCGAAGGCTCGGAATGGGATGGTAAATGCATCTATGTCTGGTTCGAAGCAGTTCAAGGATATCTTACATGTTCGCAGATTTGGTCTGAATTACATGGTGACGGTTCGAATTGGGAACAATGGTGGCTCGAAAATGAAGAATCCGAACAACGTCATTATTACTTCCTTGGTAAGGACAACGTGCCTTTCCATACTGTAATCTGGCCAGCCATCCTAATGGGGCTTAATCATGCGCAGAAAGGCAAAACCGCAGAGGACCCAGTCGAACTTCCTAACGTTGGTGACCTTCGCTTGGAAGACAATGTTCCTGCAATGGAATACCTTATGCTAGGCGGTGGTCAGTTTTCAAAATCAAGGAAACACGCTATTTGGCTCCCCTCATTTCTGGAGCGATTTGATCCGGATACGTTGCGATACTATCTCAGCATCAATATGCCGGAATCCCATGATACTGACTTTACGTGGAATGAATTCGTTGATCGAATCAACAACGAACTCATCGCCACTTATGGCAATTTTGCCAATCGCGTTCTATCCCTCTCAGCTCGGTTGCCTGACACGCCGGGTGGCGAGTCTCTCCCATCATTCAACGATCTCACATACTACGAAAATCTCTGCGAAACACTTGTCGAACTTCACACATCGATGACAGATTCTCTTCAGCGTCACCGATACAAAGAAGCATTACGAACCGCAATGACTGCAGCACAGCACGGAAACCAACTCCTCCAATCTTCTTTGCCATGGAAGCATCTCAAAACCGAAATCGATGCTGAAGGACGAACAGAGGCACTTTCATCACTAGCCATGGGATGGAGAATTTGCCGTTATCTAGCCATTGTAACCGAGCCATTCTTACCATTCAGTGCTCGAAAACTATGGGACATGTTGGGTATCGAAAATGCTCTCGAAGAAATGCACTGGAATGATGCAATCGATTGGACGGTGCCAGTCCAATCACCATCGCAAGATTATGAGCCACTTTTCAAGCGATTGGATGTGGAAGAAATCGTTAATGAAGAACAATCACTCGTTGAAGAAGATAAAGATTCAAAAAACATGGGTCATGCAGTTTTGGGGGGCAAAATGG
>JAAXIR010000265.1 GCA_012270265.1 Candidatus Poseidoniales archaeon | reverse complement strand
GTTGCAAAAGACACCGGGTGCCTCATCATTACCCACTACCAACGCCTTTTGGATTTGGTTAAGCCAGATGTTGTTCACGTGCTCATCGACGGAAAAATTGTCGAGAGCGGAGGTCCTGAACTTGCGCTCAAACTGGAAAAGGAAGGGTACGATTGGGTGGATGCCCTTGTCTGAGGTGATTGAATGACACAAGAAGCTCAAGATGCAGTTGGAGACTACAAATACGGATTCCACGACCCCGAATCTGCCACCATACGATTCGACAAAGGACTCAGTGAACAAGTCGTTCGCGACATCTCGGAACTGAAAGGCGAACCAGAATGGATGACAGACATTCGCGTCAAAGCCTATCACCACTTTATGGAACGAGAAATGCCAACATGGGCCAACTGTGATTCACTTGCAGGTATCGATTTCGACAACGTCACCTACTTCCTTCGTTCATCCGATAAAACGGAAAAAGACTGGGACGATGTACCCGATGACATCAAGCGAACATTCGACCGATTGGGTATTCCTGAAGCCGAACAGAAATGGCTTGGTGGTGTCACCGCTCAATACGAAAGCGAAGCGGTCTATCACTCGATTCGAGAGGATCTCGAAGAACAAGGTGTTCTCTTCCTTGACATGGATTCAGGACTCAAGGAGCACCCTGAAATTGTCAAGAAGTTCTTCGGGACGGTCGTCCCTCACACCGACAACAAATTCTCTGCTCTGAACACAGCGGTTTGGTCCGGCGGCTCGTTCATTTACGTGCCGAAAGGCGTCCACGTCGAAATGCCTGTTCAGGCATACTTCCGAATCAACGCCAAGAACATGGGTCAGTTTGAGCGAACGCTCATCATCGCTGATGAAGGTTCATCGATTCACTATGTCGAAGGATGCACTGCGCCAACATACTCCACGGATTCCTTGCACTCCGCTGTGGTTGAATTGATTGCCATGGAAGGTGCAAAAATCCGTTATTCAACTGTACAAAATTGGTCTGCAAACGTCTACAACCTTGTCACAAAGCGTGGTGTTGCTCACAAGAACGCTACCGTTGAATGGGTTGATGGAAACATTGGCTCAAAATTGACGATGAAGTATCCTGCAGTTCTGCTCAAGGGAGAAGGAGCTCACGCCGAGGTCATCTCCGTAGCCTATGCGGGAGAAGGCCAACACCAAGATGCTGGTGCAAAGGTGCACCACCTTGCCCCGAACACAACCTCGAACATTCTATCAAAATCCATCTCCAAGAACGGTGGTCGCTCGTCTTACCGAGGTATGCTCCAAGTCACTCCAAAGGCTGCTGGATGTCGCTCAAAGGTCGTTTGTGATGCACTCATGCTCGACGAAGACAGCCGAAGCGATACCTATCCGACCATGGAAATTGGGAACTCGACTGCTGATCTTGAACACGAAGCCAGCGTTTCCAAAGTTTCTGGTGACCAACTGTTCTACCTCATGAGCCGTGGCCACACTGAAGAAGAGGCCATGGGCATGATTGTCAACGGATTCTTCGAACCTTTTACCCGAGAACTCCCGATGGAATATGCCGTTGAACTCAACCGTCTCCTTGAATTGGAAATGGAGGGCTCGATTGGATGACATCGTATCTCGATGCCAATGTTCCAAGTCGATCCGAACACCTCTGGCGCTACACGCCATGGTCAAGGGTACATCCAGGTGCTGTTGATACTGTCCCACAGGTCGATACGGCAGCCATCAAAACAGAAGACTTTCGACTTGGTACTTCAGCAGTCAAACCACTCCCTACCTCGGATATTGCCCGAATCTTTCTCAATGAAGTTCTCCAAGAGACAACGACCATCGATTGCGATGACAAGGATGGACACATTCACATCCACGCTGGGGGCCATGCAGTCGCCACACATCTCCACTTTAGGTGCAACACTGCATCAAACATCGTCATTCACTTGCATGGAGAACCAGATTGGTTTGGGTTAGCTCTAACCGGGGACATCAATGCGAATGCACAATTGAGCGTTGGCGTCATCAACGAACTATCCACCGACTCGGTCATGGTTCGTGTCGATGATTGGACGCTTCATCGAGATGCTCGATTTGAACTTGCTACACTCTCGATGGGAGGACATCGAAACAAATCCGACATTCGTTCAACGCTGAAAGGGTCCAATGCCTCTCTCAAGCAATTCATCGCCGTCCACGGACACGGGACGCGACATGATGATCATCATATCGAAATCCATCACCAACAGCCGCATACGAACTCACACTTGTTGCTCAACGCTGCCTGCGATGACCGGAGCCATTCGATTGGCACGGGCGCACTAACCATCGATGATGTTGCACAACATACCGATGCAGGTCAGATTTTCCGAAACCTCTTGTTATCGCCTTCATCACGAGCGGAAGCCATTCCTGAACTCGAAGTCTTGGCGAACGAGGTTGCTGCTGCTCACGGTGCTGCATCTGCACCGATCAACAAAGAACAGTTGCATTACTTGATGAGTCGAGGATTATCGAAAGAAGAAGCAACCTCAATGATTGTTGAAGGCTTCCTTATTGACTCCTTTACTGGGCTCGACTCTGAACATGTACGTGAGGCGATGCAAACCCGGTTAACGGTGCATCTTGAATGCCAACTGATTGGGTGATTGCATGGCCATTCAAGATGACTTCCCAATACTCCAGCGACTGGTCAACGGCCATCGGCTGATCTATCTTGACAATGCGGCGACGACACAAAAACCGGCTGTTGTCATCGACGCCATGAACGATTACTACACCAAACACAACGCCAATGTCCATCGTGCGGTCCACACCCTTGCTGGGGAAGCGACCGATGGCTACGAAGCCTGTCGAACATCATTGAAATCGTGGTTCAATGCTGAGCGTTGCATTCTCACGAGCGGGACAACGGAGGCCATCAACCTTGCAGCGCACGCATGGGGACATCCTCAACTCAAAGGTCGTGCCATTGTCCTCACAGAAATGGAACATCATAGTGACATTGTTCCTTGGCAGATGCTTGCTGAAGCGTTTGGTAACGAACTGCGCTACGTCCCAGTGAAAGACGATTTAACGCTCGATATGGAAGCATACGAAGCTTCCATCGAAGGTGCAGGGCTCGTTTGTGTGGTTCATACATCGAACGTTCTGGGCGTTCGAAACCCGATTGAAGACATCATCCGTATTGCTAACGAAAACGGTGCACGCGTTCTCCTTGATGCTGCGCAAGGTGCACCGCATTGCCAAATCAACATGGCTGAACTCGGTGCAGACATGATGGCATTATCTGCACACAAGATGTGTGGTCCAACGGGAATTGGCTGTCTGCTGGTCAATGAAGAGACCTTCCAAGAGATGAAACCATTCATGGGCGGAGGCGACATGATTGAGACGGTGACCCTCGAGGGATCCACCTACCAGACCAATGAGCACCGATTTGAGGCAGGTACACCTCGGATTGCTGAAGCCATTGGCTGGAAATCTGCACTTGACTATCTCGGAAAATTGGATCTCGATGAGCAACATCAACGTCTTCTTGAGATTGCTCGATACGTTGCCGATGAACTTCGCTCTCTCGGCATGACGGTATATGGGCGACACGATGACAACGATTCATCGGTTGTATCCTTCTTGCATCCAACGCTCCACAGTGAGGATTTTGCACATCTCCTCGATGCACGAGGCGTAGCGGTCCGGACAGGCCATCACTGTGCCCAACCGTTGTTGAACCGACTTGGTATCAGCGGGACTGTTCGTGCATCGTTCTACATTTACAACACCATGGAAGATGCTGAAGAATTCTTGACCCACCTTCGGGATATTTTGGAGCGATTCGCATGACGTATCCTGAGCAACTCTCCGAGTTGATTGAGGATTTCAAATCCATTGACGATCGAATGGAGCGTTTGGAGTACGTCTTTGATCTTGCATCGGAAGTGAACGAATTGCCGACTTCTGAATGGGATGATTCAACCCGAATCACAGGCTGTCAATCCGAAGCCCATGTCCGAGTTGATCTTGAGGACAAAAACGTCCGACTTTACTCAGGTGCCGACTCGAAGTTGGTTCAAGGATTGATGGGCATTTTGACCATTGCCATCGACCAACAACCAATCGAGACCGCGCAGGCCTTGACACCTGATTTTGCTGTCGAAATGGGCATTCTCAATTCGCTTTCACCTTCACGGAGCAATGGATTTCGAAACATGTTCGACAAGGTGATGAACGATCTATCGGGGGTTGAATAATGGTCGAGGAAGCACACGTCATGGAATCGCTACAATCCGTTGAAGACCCCGAATTGGACATCTCGATTGTCGATTTGGGTCTCGTCTACGGAGTTCGCTTCGAACATCGCGATGAGGGCTTGCATGCTGAAATCGATTTGACACTCACTTCACCTGGCTGCCCTGCAGCTCCTGAAATCATGGCTCCAGCGCATCGTGCTGCGTTGCAAACCGATGGACTTGATAGTGTCCACATCAATCTGGTTTGGTCACCACGCTGGGACCCACGTGTTCATGCTACAGAGGATGCTCGTATGGATATGGGCATCTGGGATTGATTATTCACCAACATGAAGCGTGATTTCGTCACCATCTTCAACACCGAGACGTTCTCTTAGAAACGGCCCTGAAATCACTTCGACGACATCCACATGTCGAGTAAGATCTGGAATGAGTATAGCACAGTCGATGATGTGATCATCATGGGATATCTTCGCACGATAGGCAGTGGCTCCACCAAACGAGACGCCATCCCGTAGAAACCCACGTACGCGTAATGCATCAAAAGCATCAACGTCGACATTCGATGCTTGTTCAAGCGAGGTTGAGTCTGCATCGAGTGTATCGATTCCAGCCTTGTTCCTCAGTGCAATGTAGTGAACAAGGTGGTCTTGCTCAACCGTGATGTTGAGTGTACCCGGCCACGCGGTTGTTCCGAGAATGGATCGGAATTGTTCTTGGTAATGCGGTTGAGACATGAATACATGTGCTCGACCCAACCCGCTACTGACAATTCCATTGAGTTGCACAACATCACGCTACCTTCTCTCCTTTTTCATCATGCGTGTTGAGGCCACATCTCACAAAAGCCCTTAATCAACCTCGACGAGGCCCAAATGGTGAGACCATGCCTGGCGACATGTCTTGGATGAAACAGCGCTTTGATGAACTCAATGAGAAATCCCTGCGTTGGGAACCGCCAACGCTCGAAGGTCCGAAGCAACCACGTTGCACAATGGAAGGCAAACCAACCATCATGTTGTCCGCAAACAACTATCTGAACTTGACAACTCATCCAAAAGTCGTTCAAGCAATGGTCGACGCTACAACCACCTATGGTGCAGGTAGTGGCTCAGTACGAGCCATCGCTGGAACGATGGATTTGCACCTCGAGGCCGAGCGAACCGTTGCAGATTTCAAAGGTGTTGAAGCAGCCTTGATTTATTCAGCAGGTTACACCGCCAACGTTGGACTCATTCCGACATTGGTTCAAGGTCCACAGGATGTCATCATTAGCGATGAACTGAACCATGGTTCGATCATCGATGGTGTTCGGTTAACAAAGGCTCGTCGTGGCGTGTACGCTCACAACGACATGGGAGAACTCGAAGCCGTTCTTCGAGCGCATGAGGATGCAGATCGAAAACTCATCATCACGGATGGTGTCTTTTCGATGGATGGTGATTATGCACCACTTGATGAAGTAAACAAACTCGCTGAAGAATTTGGAGCAATGGTTCTTGTCGATGATTGTCATGGGGAAGGTGTCCTTGGCGAAGGTGGTCGAGGGATTGTTGATCACTTCAAACTTCAAGGCAAGGTTGACTTCGAAGTCGGTTCGTTCTCAAAAGCACTCGGCGTCCAAGGAGGAATCCTCGCTGGAACAGAAATGACACGAACGCATGCATTGAATCACTCACGATCCTGGCTTCTTTCAGGTTCACAACCTCCTGGCGTTGCAGCCGCACAAAAAGCAGCGATTGAAGTGCTCATGGAAGAACCAGAACACCATGCAAAACTATGGGAGAACACCAATTACTTCCGCAAAGAATTGCAATCTCTCGGATTTGATACGGGCGTATCTACGACACCGATTATTCCAATCATGTGCGGTGAATCATCAACTGCAAAAGCGATGACAACTCACCTCCAGCAGGAAGGTGTCATGGCCGGAGCGATTGTCTTCCCGATGGTTGCTCGAGATAAAGCCCGAATTCGTACACAGATGTCTGCTGGTTTGTCTCGTGACGATCTCGACGATGTTCTTCGTCTGTTGGAATCGATTGGGCCCAAAGTAGGACTCATCTGAATTCTATTCGGATTCGAACGCATCGACAACTTGCAGAAGTTCGATGTATTCTCCAGCGAGGCTGTCTGCTGAATCTTCCACTGGTTCCGAGTAAGTTTTGACTCCATCGAATGGGTTCACACCCTCATCAATCATGCAGAGAAGGCGCCAACGAGGAGCCCAGGATAAGTGCACGTATGCAGGTCCTGGAAGCAAGAGTACAAACAATGAGAGACCACTAGGGATGTCGAGGATGTTGGAATAATCCATACCGAGCAAAGCAATTCCAACAAACGGCATAGGATAGAGAATGACTCGTGGCGGCGTCATCGGCATCCGTTTCGAAAAAGAGACCAGAATCAGGGATGCAAAACCAAGCACGAGGCATGCAGCCATGAACAGAGCCGAAAACATCAACCAATTCGAGAACGATTCGTTGAGACTATCGTATCGTAGAATGTATGGAAAAATCAGGGCCAAACTAATGAGAAACCCGTAGAACATTCCGATATTGGCTGGATGGGATAACCAAAGAGGCAAACGAGAAAAACGACGCGACAAGGAAGTCCCGAACAGAAGATCTTCATCTTCTGGCCTGAGTTGTGAAACCACTTCAGACCAACGAACGTGAGGTTCCATAACGGTATGCTGCAACATTGAGGCTATCAATGCACCCGTCTATGCATCAACGATTTGGCTATTCTTGGCGCATCAATTTCTTGGCGATTGGGCCTGCGGCATCCTCGAGTTCCATTTCCTCTGGACAATCACGGTCAAGCAACCCATAAGCAATCGATTCTCGCTTTCGAGCATCTTCAATCTCAGCTTCGACCTCATTGTGTGCATCTCGTAAAGCAAGAGATTGGTTCAGTAAGGCCATTGTTCTTCGAAGACGAGCACCGATGGTCTTCTCCTCTGTAAAATAACCGAAGATGGTGTAATCTTCATCCAACGCAACGAGGTTGAACCCTGAGAGTAAATCGTCCTGAATCAGCCTGTATCGGTTTTCACCGGCCTCGACCCATCGCCCATCCTGCAGACGAATCATGACTTCTGCTTGTTTGATGGAATCAAGTTCCATCATCGGGTGTGAGGGGCTGACTGCGAATGGAATCCGTTGCCAAATCTGCCACTCACACCAGCAAACAACGAGAATGACAACAAACACTCCCAGCAAGATGAGACTGAGAAAGGAGGTTCCAACAAGGACGATGCCAATGAGAGGTAAGAGAAGGAAGAGGCAGAAACGAACAAAGATTCGACGAGTGTGTTCCTGTGCTTTCGGTGTTTGTGAAAAGGCAATGAAGTGATCAGGGAGGCCATCTTCAAACGTCATCATCATCACTCCTTATCTGTTGTAGGAAGCCGGACGTTTTCATAGGTTTGTTGCCATTCACCAACATCGTAAAAAAACACAGAGATGTTCTTGACATGTTGTGCGATATCAAAACCCCAAGCAACGTCCCATGGTTCAAGTTTCGGCGTCAATTTCGCCCATTGATTGGTAACACCGCGTACCTTTCTTCTCCGATGATTGTAGAGGAGTGCCGCTGTTTGAATCACCCCTTGGACAAGGAGGATTTCAGCTTGCGGGGCATGACGTGCTTTGAGAGAATTCCAAAGGTCTTCCCATGCTTCATGCGCATGCCAAAATCGACCGTTGTCGAAATCTTGGCGACCTCGTTCGAGCAAAACCGCTTCGTCTTCAGAAAGTGGTGATGCCTCCATGGTTGGACGAAAGCATCTACCATTGAAATGCTTATAATTTGACATAAAGGGACACACACTTCAAAAGATAAAAGCAAATCTTCCTTCTTGCGGGGTGAGGTAATTGGAGGATTTTATTCCCGGAGATGTGTTGGAAACGAGGCGCGGTGGCGTCGATGTTCTGCGGCATCTTGCTCAAGAGTTAGCGACCCTCGAGCAAAATGGATCCATTCAGATCATTCGTAACATTCCAAACGTTGGTGAGCGTGTTGGTCATCTTCTCATCTTTGATGGAACCCTTGCAGCAGCCTTCCACCGTGCCGACAAAAACCGCTCGGGCATTGAAGCGCTTCTTGAAATCGAGTCCGATGCTTCAACCCTCGATGCAACCATGAGCCTCCATGAAATGAGTGAAGCAACCTACATCAGCACGCTCTCTCAGCACCCTGACGCACGATTGGTCAATTCAAACGAAGAGGAAAAAGAGGAAATGTGGTGGGCTTCTGTTCGCACACCCCGTCGAATGATTGAGCGAGAGGAACGCTTACCCGAACTCAAACCAAGCGTATCGGTTCCTGAAGCACTACGACGTCGCAGTGAAGCACGCTTGAGAAATAAAGAAGGAACCATGCTTCAACGTGGCCAGGTATGGTTGGAACATAGCATTGAAGCTGACGATGCATTCCATCTCGCTCGTCGATTGAAGGAATTGAATGAACCGTTTCTTATTCTTTCAAGGCAGTCGCCACCTCGAATGGAGAATCACCTCAAGACAGGATTGGAACACTATCGTTGGTTGTCTGAAACGGAACATGAGCGTACGCTTGAGCCATCGCTCGAATCGATCCGAATCACAGTGGACGCCTTTTTCGAGCAGCACAAAAAATGCGCTTTAATCATGGAGGGTATTGAGTACCTATCAGGCATCCACGGCGAGCAAAGAGTCATTGAGATGATTCGTAGCATT